>JAFSTS010000262.1 GCA_017445685.1 Clostridia bacterium
ATGGTTGAAAATACGCAGAGAAAGGAAGATATCCTAAGGGATATCTCAGGAAGGAAAAAATGAAAGTTTCCGTTATGGGACACGGCACTGTCGGCTCAGGCGTCGTAGAAGTGATATTGACCAACAACGAAAAAATCGTAAGACAAAACGGACTTGACTGCCTTGAAATATCGCATATCCTCGACTTGAGAGATTTTGACACGCCGTACAAAGACAAGTTTACAAAAGAATTTAACGATATCCTCAACGACGAAGAAACGAAAATCGTCGTCGAAACAATGGGAGGACTTCATCCTGCCTATGAATTTGTCAAAAGCTGCCTTTTGGCAGGCAAGAGCGTCTGTACTTCAAACAAAGAGCTTGTTGCATCTTTCGGCGATGAGCTTCTTGACATTGCGAAAGAAAAAAATGTCAACTTCCTTTTTGAAGCGAGCGTAGGCGGAGGCATTCCTATTATCAGACCTATCACAAAATGTCTTGCCGCAAACGAATTTCGAAAGGTCGCAGGCATTCTTAACGGCACAACAAACTTCATTTTATCTAAAATGATAAAAGAGAACATGAGTCTTGAACAGGCGCTTAAAATTGCCCAGGATAACGGCTATGCCGAAAAAGATCCGACAAACGATATCGAGGGACACGACGCGTGCAGAAAGATTTGTATTCTTGCGTCGCTTTGCTTCGGCACTCATGTCTATCCCGACGAGATAGCCACCAAGGGAATTACAGGAATTTCGCTTTTCGATGTGGAATACGCAAAAAGCTGCGGCAGAGTTATCAAGCTTATCGGCTCAGCCGAAAAAATGCCCGGCGGCAGGATCTGCGCTCAGGTCGGACCGGCGCTTGTCAACGGCGAAAGTCCGCTTGCAAGCGTTGACGGAGTTTTCAATGCCGTAATGGCGGACGGAAACGCGGTCGATGAAGTTTACTTTATCGGCAAGGGCGCAGGAAAACTTGCCACGGCAAGCGCAGTAGTTGCGGATGTTATCGACTGTGCGGTCAACGACAAGACTCTCGCGAGCTATCGCTGGGAAAAACATATTGACGGAAAACTTGTTTCTGCCGACGATGTTGCGGCAAAGATGTATGTCAGAGGATTTTCCTCAAATGAAAACATCAAGGGGAAAATTGCGTCTGTTTTTGAGAATGCGGAATTTCTCTCAAGAGAAAATGCTCCCAAAGACGAGATCGCTTTTGTCACACAAAGCGATGTTCAAAGCGTCATAAAGCAAAAGCTTGACGGACTTGACGGCTTCGATATACAGTCTCTCATAAGACTTGCAGACTTTTAGAAAGGGTGAAATAAATGGGACTGATCGTTCAGAAATTCGGCGGCAGTTCGGTCGCTGACGCGGACAGAGTAAGGAATGTTGCAAAAATCGTCACCGATACTTATGCAAAGGGAAACGATGTGATAGTAGTCGTCTCCGCTCAGGGTGACACGACCGACGACCTTATAGCAAAAGCCGCGGAAATATCAAAAAAACCTTCCGCCAGAGAAATGGATATGCTTCTTTGCTCCGGCGAACAAATTTCGATCGCGCTTCTTGCAATGGCGATCAAAGAGCTTGGCTATCCTGCGATCTCGCTTCTCGGCTGGCAGGCAGGCTTCAACACATCCTCAAGCTATAACAAGGCGAGGATCAAAAAAATCAACACCGAGAGAATGAAGGAAGAGCTTTCCAAAAACAACATCGTAGTTGTCGCAGGCTTTCAGGGAATCAACAAATACGACGACCTGACAACGCTCGGCAGAGGCGGCTCGGACACAAGCGCCGTGGCAATTGCCGCCGCGATGAGAGCTGACAGATGTCAGATTTTCACAGATGTTGAAGGCGTATTCACCGCCGATCCGAGAAAGGTTGACAACGCAATCAAACTAAAAGATATCACATACGATGAAATGCTTGAGCTTGCCACTCTCGGCGCGCAGGTGCTTAATAACCGATCTGTTGAAATGGCAAAGAAATATAATGTTGAGCTTGAAGTGCTTTCGAGTCTCACAAATGTTCCCGGAACGATAGTTAAGGAGGTTGCGAATATGGAAAAAATGCTTGTCAGAGGTGTAACGAAAGATACGGATGTTGCAAGAGTTTCGATTTTGAATGTGCCGGACACACCCGGAGTCGCTTTCAGGATTTTTGATAAACTTGCAGCAAAGAATGTGAATGTAGATATCATTCTTCAGTCCATCGGCAGAGACGGCACAAAGGATATCACTTTCACAACAACCTGCGACAACTGCGACGCAGTCAAGGAGATAATTGAAAACTCCGAATACAAGGACGCGAAGGTCGAGATCAACACGGACGTTGCAAAGATTTCCGTTGTCGGCGCCGGAATGGAAACGCATCCCGGTACAGCGGCAAAGATGTTCGAAGCTTTGTTTGAACATGACATCAACATTCAGATGATCTCAACAAGCGAGATCAAAATTTCCGTTCTTATCGAGAAGGAATACGCCGACAAGGCAGTCAGCGCAGTTCACAAGGCGTTCTTCCCGGCTAAATAAGGGTTGCAATTGTCGAAAAAATAGTGTAAAATCTAAGTATAAAGTTTTTTGGAGGAAAAATTTATGGTATCAGCAGGCGATTTCAGAAACGGAATAACTTTTGAAATGGAAGGCAATGTCTATCAGATCATCGAATTTCAGCACGTAAAACCCGGCAAGGGAGCTGCATTCGTAAGAGCCAAGATCAGAAATGTTATCTCCGGCGCAGTTACTGAAACAACTTTTAACCCCACGGCAAAATTCCCTACAGCGTACATTGAAAGAAAGGATATGGAATATTCTTACAGCGACGGCGATCTTTACTATTTCATGGATCCTGAAAGCTATGAGCTTATCCCGATCAATGCAGACACTCTCGGCGACAACTTCAAGTTTGTTAAAGAAAACATGGTTTGCAAAGTTCTTTCCTACAAGGGTAATGTTTTCGGCGTAGAGCCTCCGACATTTGTTACTCTTCAGGTAACACAGACCGATCCCGGCTTTAAGGGCGACACGGCTACCAACGCCACAAAACCCGCAACTCTTGAAACAGGCGCAGAAGTCAGAGTTCCTCTTTTCATCGACGAAGGTGAAATGATCAATATCGACACCCGTACGGGCGAATATATGTCCAGAGCATAAAGGAGTTTTTGCTATGATGACAATTACTGAAAAAGTTGCTTATCTCAGAGGGCTTGTCGAGGGCATGAAGCTTGACGGCAGCAAGGACGAGGTCAAAATCATCAATGCAGTGATCGATGTTCTTGACGATATCGCTTTGAGCGTTGCCGACCTTGAAGACGAAGTCGCTTCCGTTGAAGAGGTTATCAACGATATCGACGCAGATCTTGAAGACCTCGAAGATGTTGTCTATGACGATTTCGGCTGTGAAGGCTGCGATTGCGAAGATTATGACGACGAGCTTTTCGAAGTCACCTGTCCCCAGTGCGAAGAGACGATAACTATCGACTCTCAGGTTGTTGAAGAAGGCTCGATAGAGTGCCCCAACTGCGGCGCTCAGCTTGAATTTGACATTGACCTCGACGACGAGGAAGAATAATATAAAGCTGTTTTTAAACGGGCGGATTTTTGTCTGCCCGTTTTTTGTCATTTAAGGGCAAAAAAGCGGTTGAAAAGTATTGATAAATTTATAAAAGAATAGTATAATATCCAGTGTATATCAAAAATCAAGCCGCTTTTCCAAAGCGGAAAAAATAACTGCGGTTTCAAGCCGTAAAACAGGAGAGATTTTTTTGACAGACAACGAAAAGCTTGCCCGTCTGCTGTTCGGGCACATCGATAAAACGCCGGAAGACTACGAGCAGATGTATCCGCAGAGGGATCTTCCCGAAGGCGCGAGGGTGACCCGTTTTGCGCCGAGCCCGACAGGCTTTGTTCATCTTGGAAGCCTCTTTGCGTCGCTTTCGGAAATGCTGATAGCAAAATCAACGAATGGTCTGTTTTATCTTCGAATCGAGGATACAGACAAAAAGCGTGAGGTTGAAGACGGTGTCACCGGCATCGTCAAGGGACTTCGCGATTTCGGCATTACATTTGACGAAGGCGTTACCGGCCCCGAAACTGAAACAGGCGATTACGGCCCCTACACTCAAAGCAGGAGAAAAGATATTTATCAGTGCTTTGCAAAAAAACTTGTCGAACAGGGACTTGCCTACCCCTGCTTTTGCACAGAGGAGGAAATTGCGTCCCTTCGTCTGAAGCAGGAGGAGCTTGGACTTGACAGCAAGGGCTACTACGGCGAATACGCCAAATGCCGCTGTCTGAGCTTTGATGAACAGGAAAAACGCGTTAAAAACGGCGAAGAATACACTTTGAGATTCCGTTCCCCCGGAAGACCTGACGGCAAGATCATTTTTGAAGACTTGATAAAGGGCAAAATCGAGATGCCTGAAAATATGCAGGACATCGTTCTTTTGAAACGAGACGGGATCCCGACTTACCATTTTGCCCATGTTGTCGACGACCATCTGATGAGAAGCACGCACATTGTTCGCGGCGACGAATGGATATCCTCAGTGCCGACTCATATTCAGCTTTTTAGAGCCTGCGGATTCAAAGTGCCGAAGTATGCCCACATTTCTCCCATAATGAAAGAGGATGAAATAACAGGCGGAAAGAGAAAGCTTTCAAAGAGAAAAGATCCCGAAGCAGCGGTTGAATTTTTCATCGAGCAGGGTTATCCGCCTGAGAGCGTGATAGAATATCTGTTGACGATAGCAAACTCCAACTTTGAAGATTGGAGAAAGGCTAATCCGACGGCTGACAGATTCTCCTTCCCCTTTAACCCCAAAAAGATGAGCGCAAGCGGCGCACTGTTTGACATGAACAAGATGATAGATGTCAGCAAAAATGTGATAAGCGTTATGACCGCCGAAGAAGTATATGAAAAAGCTCTTGCATGGGCGAAAGATTATGATGAAGAAATGTTCAGGCTTCTGAACGCCGACAGGGATTTCGGGGTAGGAATTTTTTCGATAGACCGCGGCGGCAACAAGCCGAGAAAAGATATTTCCAAGTGGTCGGATATTAAAAACTATGCGCAGTATTTCTTTGATGAAACCTATGTCGAAAGTCTTGAAGAAATGCCTGAAAATGTAAGCGCTGAAGACAGGGCAAAAATACTTGAAGAATACAAAAAGGTCTATGATCCCGGCGACACAAAGGAAGAATGGTTTGACAAAATCAAATCTCTTTGCGAGCCTCTCGGCTTCACGCCGAATGTCAAGGAGTACAAAAAATCACCCGATCTTTTCAAGGGCCATGTCGGCGATGTGTCCTCTGTTATCAGGGTCGCGGTGACATCGAGAAAAAACACGCCCGATCTGTATTCCATTATGGCTCTTTTGGGAAAAGATAAAACTTTTGAGAGGATCGACGGCTGTATTGCAAAACTCGGAGGTAAATAATTTATGGCAGAAGTAACTGAAGAAAGACGATCAAATTTTATACATGATTTTATAGACAAAGACCTTGAAGACGGTGTTTATGACCGTGTACAGACGAGATTTCCGCCCGAACCCAACGGCTATCTTCACATCGGTCATGCAAAGGCTATCTGCATTGATTTTACAACCGCTGAAAAGTACGGCGGAAAATGCAATCTTCGTTTTGACGACACGAATCCGAGCAAGGAAGATGTCGAATATGTCGATTCAATAAAAGAAGATATCGAGTGGCTCGGCTTTAAATGGGATAAATGTCTCTACGCTTCAAGCTATTTTGATTTTATCTATGAATGCGCCATTAAACTCATAAAGCTCGGCAAAGCCTATGTATGCGATCTTTCCGCCGACGAGATAAGACGCACAAGAGGAACGCTCACTCAGCCGGGAGAAAACAGCCCCTACAGAGAGAGAAGCGTTGAAGAAAATCTTGAATTGTTTGAAAGAATGACAAACGGGGAATTTCCCGACGGAGCGAGAGTTTTGCGCGCAAAGATAGATATGACTTCGCCCAACATGAATATGCGCGACCCTGTAATTTACAGAATCGCCCATGTGTCCCATCACCAGACAGGCGACAAATGGTGTGTATATCCGATGTATGATTTTGCTCATCCGCTGTCTGATGCGGCAGAGGGAGTGACCCATTCGCTTTGCACGCTTGAATTTGAGGATCACCGTCCGCTTTACGACTGGTTTTTGAGAGAGCTTTCCATCGAGACTCCTCCGAGGCAGATCGAATTTGCAAGGCTGAATCTCAATTACTGCCTGACAAGCAAGAGAAAAAATCTTGCTCTTGTTGACAATAAAATCGTCAGCGGCTGGAACGATCCGAGAATGGCAACGCTCAGCGGAATGAGAAGAAGAGGTTATCCTGCCGAAGCGCTCAGAGACTTTGTGGATAAAATCGGCGTTTCCAAGGCAAACAGCGTCGTGGACTATGGCTTGCTTGAATCCTGTGTGCGCGACAGGCTCAATGAAAATGCTCCGAGAGCAATGGCTGTTCTTGATCCTTTGAAAGTAGTGATCGACAACTATCCCGAAGGACAGACGGAGGAAATCGAAGTCGAAGTTCATCCCGGAAAACCCGAAATGGGCAAGAGAAAAGTTACTTTTTCAAGAAATCTTTTTGTAGAGCGCGACGACTTTATGGAAGTCCCGGTCAAGAAATATTTCAGACTTTTCCCCGGCAACGAAGTTCGTCTCAAAGGCGCATATTTTGTAACCTGCACGGATTACGAAAAAGATGATGACGGCAACATCACCTGTCTTCACTGCACTTACGATCCGCAAAGCCGGGGCGGCGAATCGCCTGATGGCAGAAAAGTCAAAGGCACTCTCCACTGGGTCAGCGCAGACGATTGTTTCAACGCCGAGATCAGACTTTACGACCGTCTTTTTAATGTTGAAAATCCGTCCGACGAATCACAGGGAAGCTTTGAAAACAACATCAACCCTGACTCCCTTGTCGTGCTTAAAAACAGTGTTGTCGAAGGCGGTTTGAAAAATCTTAAAGCAGGCGACTCTTTCCAGTTTATGAGAAAAGGCTATTTCTGCGTTGATACAGACAGCACCGATGAAAAAATTGTTTTCAACAGAACTGTAGAGCTTAACTCAAGCTGGAAATAAAAGGAGACACAATGAAAATCACTGACAAAATCGTTACAGTGTTGCTCAGCGCGATGACAATTCCCGTGGCGATATTCGCTCCGCTCGTTCATATTCTCTATCGAATAACGGCGTGGCAGCTCATAGAACAGTTTGCCGGCTCAACAAACTCGGCGGATACGGGACTGACAGAGGACGCTTTCAGCGTAAAATGGATGCTTGAGAAAATTTTAAACGGAGATTTTTCCCTTGGCGGAATTGATACCTCAAAATTTACCGATTCCTTTAAGGCAATTTATCCGTTTTTAATCGCGGCAGGCGTGCTGTTTGCGCTTGCGGCTGTGACGGGTGTAGTCCTTTTTGTGACCGCTGTTGTTTCACACGCGAAAAAAACCCAGTGCATTATAAGCGCGGTGGGAATTGCAGAGCTTGCTGCGGCAGGGATACTCTTTTCAAAATTTGCTTCCCCGATAGTTTCGGGAACGGTCAGCGTCGGCTCGATCATCGAAAGCGTGTTCGGAGAATCTTTCTCAACGCTTTCGTCGATTATGACAAGCTCCGTCATAGAAGTTCAGCAGCTTAATCTCACAACCGCCTGGTCGGTAATGATGATTTTGTTTTTTGCAGTGATAATCTGGAATGTTTCATTTATGGTAACAAGCGTTGACAAAAGGCGGATTGACACATGAGATACGAAAACGAAAAATGCAGTTTTTGCGGCGAGACTTTTAAAGAGGACGACAAAATCGTTGTCTGTCCCGAATGCGGAGCGCCTCACCATAAAGACTGCTATGAAAAATAGAAAAATGCGCATTTGAAAACCTTCATAAAGAGGGTTATGTCTGGACGGGCAGCGCGATTCAAACGAGTGAAGATACGATATCTTTTGAAAATGAACGGCAGACAAAGATCTGCCCCGTCTGTCAGGCTGAAAACGATGCAGACGCCGAAGACTGCGCAAGCTGCGGCGCGCCGTTTCTCGTCAGCCGTCAGCAGACAGATGCGAAAAAAGTAAATATTGACGGCGAATATATTTCGACAGAGGAATTTGTCGATTCTCAAAACACTGTTACGGTCGGTGAAGCCGCCGTTTATATCAAATCAAACAGCGAGAAGTTTCTCAAAAGCTTTCTCAGGGCAAAATTTTCAAAGACAAGACAAAGGTTTAATCTTGCAGCGCTTTTCTTTTCGCCGTACTGGTTCTTTTATCGAAAAATGTATCTGCCCGGACTCCTGTTTGCAGGAGCGCATATTGCGGGAATGTTGTTTTTTATGTCGCTGATCCAACGCTGCTTTCCGGAAGCAGTGGCATATCTTTCGTCTGTGTCGTCAAACGGTGTGACCGACATGGCTGAGGTATTTGAAAAATATCAGCAGTATGCGCTTGTCGGCGCGCAGCAGCACCCCGGACTGTTCAAGGCAGTATTTTTCTTCCCGTTGGTATTTATTCTTATAAATGTAATTGCCGGTTTTTCGGCAAACGGGCTTTATCTTAAAAAAATAAAAAAGGACACTGCAAAAATCAAAGCAATAGCGCAAAACAAAGATACGCTGTACGCATATCTTTATGCAAAGGGCGGCACGTCAATTCTGATGGTCGTTGCGGCGATCTTCCTGATAGATTCGCTGACTCAGACGCTGTTTATGCTGTAAACTTTAACCGGGAAATATAGGAGGAGAGACGAAAATGAAAATCAGGAAAGCCGTAATTCCTGCAGGCGGACTTGGAACAAGAGTTCTTCCTGCATCAAAATCCGTGCCTAAGGAAATGCTCAATGTCGTTGACAAACCCGTGATTCAGTATCTTGTCGAGGAAGCAGTTGCTGCCGGTATCGAGGATATTCTCATTATAACAAACAGGGGAAAAGGCGTCATTGAGGATCATTTTGATCATTCCTACGAGCTTGAGGACAAGCTTAAAAATGACCCGTCAAAAGAGAGCCTTTATAAGAGCATAAAAGATATTGCAGATCTTGCAAACATAACATTTATCAGGCAAAAAGAGACAAAAGGTCTCGGACACGCAATTCTCAGAGCAAAGACTTTTGTCGGAAACGATCCCTTTGCCGTGCTTTACGGCGACGACCTTATTTTTTCGGACGATCCCGTAACCGGACAGCTTTGCAGAGCGTATGAAAAATTCGGCTGCGGCAGCGTTGCCGTCAAAGAGGTTGCAAGGGAATGGGTAATGAAGTACTGCACTCTTGATGTAACGCCGCTTGAAGGCAACATCATGAGATGTCATAAGATCATCGAAAAGCCGGCTGCCGATCAGATCATCACAAACTTTGCCATTCTCGGCAGAGTCGTTTTGCCGCCCGATGTTTTCGAGCTTCTTGAAAATTCGCCTTATGACGAGAGAACGGGTGAGCTTTATCTGACCGACGCTATGAGCGCGCTTGCTCAAAGAGGCGAGCTGACGGCCGTAGATTTTGTCGGCAAGAGATATGATATGGGCGCAAAGCTCGGAATAATGCAGGCAAATGTTGAAGCTGCGCTTGATCATCCCGAAATCGGCGAACAGTTCAGAAGCTATATAAAAGAGCTCGCAAAAACGCTTTAATTTGGAGGCATAAAAATGTCATCACCCCTGGCTGACAGGCTTCGTCCGCAGAAGCTTGAAGAGGTTGTCGGACAGCATCATCTGCTTGACGACGGCAAAGCGCTCAAAAATGTAATATTGTCGGGCGAGCTGCCGAACCTGATTTTTTACGGTCCATCGGGTGTCGGCAAAACTACCGTTGCAAGAATTATTGCAAAAAATACAGACAGAAAATTCTGCAAGCTCAACGGAACAGTCGCTTCGACGGCGGACATTCGAAGCATTGTCGCTCAGCTTGACACATTTGAAGCGCCAAACGGAATTTTACTATACCTTGATGAAATACAGTATTTTAACAAAAAGCAGCAGCAGTCGCTTCTTGAATACATTGAAGACGGCTCCATTACGCTGATAGCTTCCACCACCGAGAACCCGTATTTCTATGTTTACAGCGCGATACTCAGCCGAAGCACTGTGTTTGAATTTAAAGCGCTTGCGCCGGAAGACATCGTCCCGGCGGTGAAGAGAGGCTTTGATTTTCTCGAAAAGGAACGCGGCGAAAAACTGACAATTGAGCACGGCGTCATTGAACGAATTTCGAAAGGCTGCGGCGGAGATGTCAGGAAGGCTCTTAATGCGGTCGAGATATGCGTTGTTTCCTCGATGCTTGAAAACGGCGAAAGAAAAATTTCGCTTGAAACTGCCGACGAAGTCACGCAAAAAAGCTATATGCGCTACGACAAGGACGGCGACGAGCATTACGACGCCATTTCCGCTTTTCAAAAATCCATGCGAGGCTCAGATCCCGACGCGGCGCTTCACTACCTTGCCAGAATACTTGAGGGAGGAGATCTTCCTTCTGCGTGCAGAAGGCTGATGGTGTGCGCCTGCGAAGATGTCGGTCTTGCGTATCCGATGATAATACCTATTGTAAAAAGCGCAGTTGACGCGGCGCTGATGCTCGGACTTCCCGAAGCGAGAATACCCCTTGCCGACGCAGTGGTGCTTGTGTGCAACAGCCCGAAATCAAACTCTGCCTACCTTGCGTATGACGCGGCCGCGGCTGATGTTCGAAAAGGAGATTTCGGCAGCGTTCCGCGAAACCTGCAAAACAAACATTTTGACGGCGAGGACAATCAGCACAAGGGACAGTTTTATGTTTATCCTCACGATTTTGAAAATCATTGGGTCAGTCAGCAATATCTGCCCGACCGTTTGAAAAATAAAAAATATTATTCCTTCGGCGAGAATAAAAATGAACAGGCCGCCAGAGAATATTGGGAAAGAATTAAGAAAAATAAAAAATAAAAAAGGGTGATCGGCTTTGTCTGAAAAGAAAAACAAAATCAATTATAAACGAACTTTTCTCATTGGCTTCGGCTTTTTGAGCTGTATGCTTTTGTGGTCCGTTTACAATTCCTACATACCTGTAATTCTGCGCGGAAAGCTCTCTGCGCTGTTTGCTGCAAACGGCGGCGCAGTTGCGAATTATATTGCAGATCATCCTGCGCTAAGCTGGCTGTCGGTTGCGTTGATAGTAAATGCGATCATGACTATCGACAATATTTTCGGCGTTATCTTTCAGCCGTTTTTCGGCAAAAAAAGCGACAGAACTTTTACAAAAATGGGCAAACGAATGCCGTATATTCTTGTTTGTATGCCGATTTGCGCTTTGTTTTTCTGTCTGATACCGGTTGCCGCAACGGCAAGATCTATAGGACTTAGCATACTTTTGATGATGAGCGTCATCATTCTTTTCAATTTCACCATGTCCGTCTGGCGCTCGCCCGTAGTATCTCTTATGCCCGACTTTACGCCCTCTCACCTTCAAAGCGACGCCAACGCTGTCATCAACATTATGGGCGGAATAGGACAGATGGTGGGCTTTGTTGTCGGAACGCTTACATCGTCTCTTGCGGCTTTGCTCGGCTTTACTGCCGTAAGCGGCGCGCTCAAAGCAGACACAAACGATCTTGGTGAGATAATTGATGAAGCAGGAAATCTGATACTTAAAAACGAACAGCCTCAGTATGTCGACTACACGCCTGTATTTGTCGTAACTGCGATAATAGCCGTGATTTGTATCGGAGTTCTTACGATATTTTATAAGAGGAACAAGCATTATGATCTCTCCGCACAGGCAGCTCTTGAAAACGCCGAGGCTCAGCAGGGTAAAAAGCAAAAAATCAAAATAAAGGAGCTTCCCATAACGAAGCAGGAGAGAAAAAGTCTCATCGTTATGCTCGTTACGCTTTTTCTCATAAACAACGCAACAGAAGCTATCATTCCAAACTTCACAAACTTTGCCAATAAAACGCTCAAGGTCGCGCCGATTTATTCAACCTTGATGATGGCGGCATTTGCGGTGTCGCTTGCACTGTTCGGCATACCGGCAGGCAAAATGGGCAGAAAGCTCGGAAGAAAAAAGACGATCGTGATCGGTCTTGTCAGCGTAATCGTGATGTTTGCGCTCTACCTTGTTGTTTCTCAGGTTATGCCGATGTCGGCTGACGGCTCAGTCAATAAGGTGACGTGGATAACCCTCTGGATCGCAATCATTGTAGGCGGCGCGGCGATCGGATGCATCAACATAAATACTTTGCCGCTCGTTCTTGCAATCGGCGGAAGAGATTATGTCGGCACATTTACGGGATATTACTATACCGCTACGTTTTCGGCTGCTGTTACAGGCCCCATTCTCTGCGGACTTGTCATAGGACTTTTTGGCGAAGACTACAACTATATGTTCCTTTTCTGCGCTATTATGTTCCTGCTCGGACTTGCGGCGATAAGAAGCGTTCATCACGGCGAAATGTCAAAGGACGAGGATACTTCATGGCTTGACGAAGCGGTTGAACAGGCGGACTAAAAGAAAAAGAGGAACTGATTTTGAAGTCGAAAAAAGTGATTTTTGGCGTTGCCGCAATTTTAGCTGTAGTGTTGCTCGTTACCCTTATAGGACGAGACACGGACTTTGAAAAAACCACTTACGCAATGGCGGCGGCTGTCGGCATTAAGCTTTCAGGAAAAAACTGCGAGGAAACTGCCGAAAAAATCAACGACAGGATCGTCGAATGTGAAAACAGGGAAATTTCCCGAAATGCCGCAGCGTCCGATGTTTCAAAAATCAACGCTGAAAAAACATATACGGTATCGGACAAAACCGTAAAATATATTTCACAGCTTAAAGATTTTTCTTCAAGCTGCTCAGGAGCCGTTGACATAACCGTGGGCGAGCTGACGAGGTTATGGAATATCGGCGGCGAGGATTTCAAAGTGCCCGGCAAAAGCGAAATTGAACAAGCGCTTTCGTCTGTAGGATATGAACAGATCAAAATTATAAACAACAATGTTTCCATAGGAAAAAACCAAAGCCTTGATTTAGGCTGCGCAGGAAAAGGAATTGCCTGTGACGAGGCGCTGGAGATAATTGAGACTTCGGGAGTAAAAAGAGCCGTAATCAGCGTAGGCGGAAGTATTTTGCTGTGGAGTAAAGACTCAAATGAAGAATTTACCGTCGGCATTCGTGATCCGCACAAAAGCGCGTCCGACTATTGTATGACGGTCAAAACGGAAAACACTTTTGTTTCAACATCAGGAACTTACGAAAGATTTTCCATTGACAAAAACGGAAAAGAGTATCATCATATACTTTCCACAACGACAGGCTATCCGGTGGAAAACGATGTCTTATCCGTGACTGTTTTTTGCCAAAGCGGTTTGCTCAGCGATTCGCTTTCGAGCGCATGCCTGATACTCGGATATGAAAAAAGTGAAGAGCTTTTGAAAAAATACGACGCTTCGGCAGTGTATATTTTCAAAGATAATACAGTCAAAACTTCGTCCGGCTTCGAATACGAACTGAATGTCAGAAATAACGAATATGTTTTGAAATAAGGAAAGAACATGAAAGGTTTTTTTGCAAGAAAAACGCAGGAGAGAAAACTTCTCGGCAGAGTCGATATTCTGCTTATTGTTTTCATATTGTTGATTTGCGCGAGCTTTTACCTTCCGTTTCTTCTGAAAAAAGACGAGGTAAAAGCAAACATAATTTACAACGGTGAAATTGTCGAACAGATAAACCTTTCAAAAAACGGGGAGGATTTTACACTGAAAGTCGGAAGGTGTGAAATCGGTGTTGAAAAAAACGAGATATTTTTTTTGAACAGTCCCTGCCCCGACAAAGTCTGCGTCAAAACGGGCAGGCTTTCAAGAAGCGGCGAGTTTGCCTCGTGCGTACCTGAGAAGGTCACTATTATTTTGGAAGGCGGCGCAAAACTGCCGGACGCGGTGACCTATTGATATGAAAAATAAATCTCTGACTCAAAAAATTTCGCTTGCTGCTTTGATGAGCGCTCAGGCGATTGCAATATCGTTTCTGGAGGGGCTGATTCCGACTTCGGCTTTTCTTCCTCCGGGTGCAAAGCTCGGACTGTCAAATATTGTCACGATGTTCTGCGTTGAATCGCTTCCGTTTTCTTATGCTCTGTGCGTTACCTTTTTCAAGTCGCTTTTTGCGCTTCTGACAAGAGGAGTTACAGCCGGAATAATGAGCTTTTGCGGAGGAATGCTCAGCACAATCGCGACATACGGGCTTTTTAGATTGAAAAAACTCGATATCGGTTATATCGGAATTGCAGTCTGTTCTGCAGTGTGTCACAATGCGGCGCAGCTTGCTGTCAGCGCAGTTATTTCCGGAACGCCTGCTATCGTTTTATATTTTCCGGTTCTTTTTGCATCTTCCGTGCTGACCGGAATTCTGACGGGCATTTTGCTCAAAGCTGTAATGCCTGTGATGAATAAGCAAAACCACATCATTACAAAAGGGGTGGAAAACCTATGAAATCAAAAAAACCTGCCGGAGTGCTGTCGGCAGTGACAAAGGTTCGCGGCGGAGTTGCGGTTTCTCACAACAAAAACACGGCAAATATGCCGGTTGAGAGAATGCCTGTGCCAGAAAAGGTCGTCATCGCAATGCAGCAGCACATAGGAGCGCCATGTGTTCCGACGGTAAAAGTCGGCGACACTGTTGCAGTCGGTCAGCTCATAGGCGACTCGGACAAATTTGTCAGCGCGCCTATCCATGCGAGTATTTCGGGAACAGTCAAATCCATTAAGGATCTGAAGCTTCCCAACGGAGTCATCACTAAAGGTATCGAAATTGAATCCGACGGAGAAATGCGACTTTGCGAAAGCATAAAAAAGCCTGACGTTCACGATAAAGAGAGCTTTATCAAGGCGGTGCGTGACTCAGGACTTGTCGGACTCGGCGGAGCAGGCTTTCCGACTCATGTCAAGCTTAA
>JAFSTS010000263.1 GCA_017445685.1 Clostridia bacterium
AAAATTGTAAACAAAGATTTAACAATTTTGCACTATGATCAACGCTTTTTAATAAGTTTAAATAATTGCTACGATTTAGTGCTTTTTAAGGAAGAAAAAAACAAAAATCTCCGACTCAAGGAGCCGGAGAAAGTTCGATTTTATTTACTGCTCGAAGTTGGAAACATAAACCAGGAACGCAAGGTCTGTCGCGTCAATATAATCATCTTCATAAATATCAACAGCTTTCAAATACGCCACTTCGTCAGGAACAGTAAATGTGTTTACATATTCGCACGCAATTGCAATATCAAAAGCGTCTACAAATCCGTCGCCGTTGATATCGCCTGAAATAACTACGGTGTAGGTGTTGATCACTTCGCCGGTTGTTTCATCTTTGACGATGACCTTTGAGCCTGTGCCGAATCCGTTGGGGCTTTCAACGATTTCAAGTGTTGCGCCATCATGAACAAGCAGAGCTTCTATATCTTCTGTGCCCTGTTCAACATTCGTTATGAGAAGGTTTTCTTCATCTACAACAATATTTGAATCTTCCTTGGGGACGATCGAAGGAGTTTCTTTGACAACAAGCTTGTCAATGACCCTTGACTCTACAACATTTCCGCAAATCGTGCAGATTCTTCCCTCAAGACCTGCTTCTTCATAAGTTGCAGGTGTAATGACTTCCCATGCGCCGGGTTCGTGAGTTGCCTTGACGATATCGGAGATATAATATCTTCCGCAGTCCATGCAGGTGTACATTACATATCCGTCAGACGTACAAGTCATGGGAACAAGTTCCGCAACATAATCATGCGACTGTACGGGAACGCTGTCTTTGAGATAAGTATTGACAAGATATTCAAATCTCGTGTTTGCGTAAAGCGTGTAGTTCGGGTCGCTGGAGAGCGAGTGGCCGGAATTTGGGAATGTGATCAGTTCACACGGCGTACCCTGCGCCCAAAGTGAACTTGCAAGATTGGTCGCCTCGTTATAATTGACCGTTGCATCGTCTTTGCCGTGACAGATGATTGTCGGTACAGCCGTGGCGAGATAGTTGATCGGAGATACATTCAGCAGAGCAGCAGCATTGGCAATCTGAGTGTCTCTGTTGATAACGATAGTACCGCTCATATAGGAGAGAACGTAAGAAATCGTATTCGTTCCGAGACTTGAGTTCCAGTATGAACTGCTGGCAAGGTTTGTGGGTCCGCACTGGTCAAACACACAAACGGGTTCAACCGCAGAAACATCTCTTCTTGCGTATGCGTAGAGCATGGCAAGATGAGCGCCGGCAGAAGCGCCTGTCGTCATCATTTTTGTAAGATTAAGACCGTATTGAGCCGCAATTTCCTTGGATTTTGCAACAGCCGCCTGAACATCGTCCATGATCATATTACCGTTGACGGAAGCTGAAGCGTAACGGTAGCTGATACTAACCGTAACTAATCCGTATTTTGCGCAGTCCGCATAAGGTATCGAGCCGTAATTATCCTTATCTCCGCCAACCCATGCGCCGCCGTGGATATACATTATCAGTGAACAGTCGCCGGACATATTCTTTGGAAGATATATGTCCATCACATTTCTTGCGTCAGGTCCATAGGAAACATCTTTAAGTGAAATAACGCCTGTAGTATCTGCTCCCGCAGAGCCGTTGATACAGTATTCACATTCGGTTATCGGTCCATCGTGTACAAGACCTGCTTTTGCTGTGCTGATAGCATCGCAGGCGCTGTCGATCTGATCCTGAGTGGCATTAGCGTTGTTTATAACGGAGTTTGCCGTTGTTCTCGCCGCCGCGAATGTAGCCCATGTTTCTGCTGACCAGCAGCTTTCAACATATCCGCTCGTTTTCAAAAGCATTTCTTTGATCTGAGTGGAGTCAACGCACTTGACGACGATCGTAACTGTCTTTGCAGCAGAATAATCAAGATAGTAACCGCTGTAATAAACCGTATCGGTTATTCTTGAGGTCATTGTGAACGAGATCTGGCTGCCGACTTCGGGAAGATTTCCGACAAAATGACCTGTTGTATCCTCCGAAGCAGACTTATTCTCTTTCGCATTGTTTGAAATGAAAACATCGTTTCTGACTGAGTAATCAGAGATGGCATAGTTGGAAACACTTATGCTTGTATTTATCTTTATACCGTTCGCGGAAAAGTTTACTCTGTAAACATCTCCGAGGTCTGCAAGCGTAGAATGGTACGCTCTGTCGGCAACATAGGTTATCGTATCGCCTGAAACAGACGCAGCACTGCTGAGATTTATCGTCGTTGATGCAACATTAAAGTCGGTATTGGCAGTGCCGCTGTAAGACTGGCTTCCGCCTGACGCCGCCGAAGCATCAAAGGATAATTTCGGCATTACCGCCGTAACCATAACCAAACATAAAACCAAAGTAAAGATTCTTTTGATATTCCTCATGTCGATCCCCTCCTTAAAGGTTAGAAAAGATTTATGCTATGCTTTTGATCTGTCTGACCTGCTGCGCGGAGTAAAGCTGAACTCCTGACAGGCTTGAGAGCGACAAATCGAAAGCGTCAACGAAGCCGTCGTTTGTGATGTCGGCAGCATAGAGATAACACTCGTCATCAAACGCATATTGCCAGTTGATATACAGACTCATCAAAACATAGTCGCAGCCGTCACAGTAACCGTCGCCGTCAACATCGCCGAATATAACAAGCTTGAAGGATTTAACAACTTTTCCGTCGTCGACAAGATTAACCGTTGTGCCCGTTCCAAAGCCGTTTTCAGTCGGAACATATTCGACATCACAACCGAGAGTCTCGATATAATTATCAAGGCTCTGAGTACCTTCTTCAACGCCGTAGATAATACCGTTGTCTTCGTCAATTACGGTTTCGGCGTTCTCTTTTGCTTCGATGATATACTCAATTTTCGCAATTGCTTCAGACTCGATAACATTCTTACATACCGTGCAGGTTTTTACTCTGAGTCCTTCGGAATCGACCGTAGCGGGAGTGATTATTTCCCAGTCGCCGGGCGTATGGTCGCCAAGAGGAAGCTTCGTTGTGGATCTTGTCGAACATCTTGAACATTTTGTGTATGCAAGTCCCTGAGTTGTGCAGGTGGACTGTTTTATTACAGTTGAAACCCGGAAATCATGTCCGAGCTTTGCAACTTCGTCTTCCTTGTAACTGCTCGAACAGATCGTGCAGGTATATTTTGTGTAGCCTGAGGCAGTGCAGGTTGGCTCAACTACGCTCTTTTCGTAGCTGTGGCCTGATGTCGGGATCGATCTGCTTTCGGCAACTTCGCCGCAGACGGAACAAATTCTGACTTCCGTGCCCTCCCAGGAGCAAGTCGGCTCCGTCTGCACCTGCCATTCACCCGGAGTATGCTCAAACGCCGCGACATAATCGGTCATGTAGCTTTCGCCGCAGTTTGCGCACTTGTGAAGAGTGTATCCGGCGGTGTTGCACGATTGTTCAACATGAGTTATCTGATAGTTATGTCCTGACTGGTAAACGACTTGATCGACATGTTCGCCGCAGCGGTTGCAGCTTGTTCTGATAAGACCGTTCTTGGTACAGGTCATTTCTCTTAAGACAACGGGCTCTGCCCAGTCATGTCCGAGAGCGGCAACGATATTTTCTTTCTTGATATCGTTGCATCTTGTGCAAAGATATTTCGTGTAACCTTCAAACAGGCAGGAAGGAGCTACTTCGCTTTGTTCATAGTTATGTCCGAGAGCCGGGGTATTGTATGAATCCATAACAATACCGCATTCGGTACAAACTTTTACATACAACGCCTGATCTGTACAGGTCGCAGCGTCTTTAAGCTGCCAGTCGCCTGCAACATGATCATGATTGGCTTTAAGATTATTAAAATTAACTTTTCCGTTTCCGTAATACATATCCCAGCCGGAGCTGCCGAGATCGTCGCAGATGGAAACAAGCGTCTGCTCAACCTGTGCAGGAGTATATGTTGGATACATCGCCCTGATTATGGCGGCAAAGGCTGCAACATGAGGAGTCGCCATGGAAGTTCCGCTTAAAGTTTCGTATTGTCCGCCGATATAGGAACTGTAAATATCGACACCGGGAGCAGCTATATCAACGCATGAGCCGTAGTTGGAAAAGTCTGCAAGCAATCCCCTTGAGTTGATGGCGGAAACGCATATTGCAGAAGAGATATGCGCCGGGCAGGAATATTCAGCTCTTGTGGATTCGTTACCTGCGGCAACGCAAACGACTACGCCTTTTGCAACAGCATTGTTAACAGCTTCGTCAAAAGCGTCACTGTCATGCTGAACGCCAAGGCTCATATTGATAACATTTGCGCCCTGTTCTACAGCATAGTTTACACCGGAAGTGATTGCTGCCGTGTATCCTTCGCCATCGTCGTTTATAACTTTGACAGGAAGGATTTTAACATTCAGATCCCCTGTTACATCAACGATAGTGCCGGAAACATGAGTTCCGTGGCCGTGGCCGTCATTAGGGTCGTTATCACCGTAAGCAAAGTCATGACCGTTAGAAAGAAGTCTGCCCGAAAGATACGGGTGAGACATATATGCGCCGGTATCGACAACGGAAACAACGACAGGAGTATTGTTGCCCTGATTTACAAGGTTATTGACAAATGTGCCGGCATTGGAATACTCAACGCCCCAGGAGAGAATACTGTTTCGCAGGTTATCCTTTGGATCAACGATAGTTCTTTCGGGAAGGGACTGTATCTTCATGAGTTTGTCCGTCTCGGCATATTCCACTCTTGGATCGTTGTTAAGCGCGTCGAGACAAAGCTTTGTCTGCTCCTGATTTTCAAACTGGATAACAGCTCCATCGTTGTTTTCGTTGTAAACAACTGCAACAGGTTCGAAGCTCTCAAGGTCAAGCTCCTTGACATAATAGGACTTGACTATAACACGGCAACTGTAAAATTCGTCCGTCTTTTCCGCTTCTGAATCGTCGGTAATGTTTTTCTCCTGATAATGGATCAGGTCGGAAACCGCGTCAGCATACTCAATAAGCGTGTCGGCGTCGACAACTTCCACATCGCTGCCCTCGTGTGCGAAAACAAGCGGCATGGAAACAAAAACGACTGACAATATAAGGACAAAACAAACAAGTTTTCTCAAGATATTTTTCATAGCAGACACCTTCCTTTATACCGTAATAATTTTACCAAATTGCCTATGCAAAGTCAACAAAAAACGGTGCCATTTTTCTATGGATTTGTATGACATTTTTTTATAATTCTGTAGTATTCAATCACAGGATTTGTTGTTTTTATCGTGCTTTTTCACAGCTTGGTAGAGGTCTTCGGCACAGTTTCCATTAAAGTCAAAGAAGAAGTCTTCAAGCCTGTCTTTATACGGCTGTTCAACGGTGAATTTGCTATCGATCATGCTGCACAGATACTCCGACGCTTTGTCGGCTTCGGTGAACATCGGACCGAACGCGTCCTCAAACGGAAGATCGAGATCACGGTAATGATTCATGCCTGACTTGAACTGCGGATAGTCGGGAACAAAGTACATGATCGGACGCTGAAGGTAGGCAAAATCGAAAACATACGACGAAAAGTCCGTCACAAAGGCGTTATAATCGGAGACATTCACATCTCCTCCTACCACATTTACCCTGTCGCTGTCTATTTCAAAAAGTCCGTCAACACTGCTGATGATCGGATGAAGCTTGACATCAAGATATACATCGTTTTCTTCAAGAGCTTTATGAAGTCTCTTGTCGGAAAGGAATGTCATAAAGTTTTTACAGTAGTCTGACTTTTTGATTTTTTCGACATTGACATCCCATGTCGACGCAGCGACCTCCGTCGTCAGATATTTTCGCCACGAGGGAGCGAAAAGAACTCTGTTTTTCGGCTTGACGGTTTTGTCGATATAGTCATATCTCGCCATGCCCGTTGTCAGCAGTTCGTCCTGACTGTAGGCGTAGTTTTCCATATAGTTTTTCACTTCAAACGGTGAAGAAACAACTATAGCCTCCGCCTGACTTCTCTCCTGAGAATTTTGAAGCCTCAGCGACGCATGAAGCACGCCGTGCTGAAGATAGATCGTCCTGAAACGGATGAGGTCTTCATACTGGTATTTCATCTTTGCAGTCTCAAACGGGTTTATCGGAGAAAGTCCGTAATAAGCGGTAAACACTCTTTCTGCGCAGACAAACAGCAGCCTGTGTTCCGGAGAGCCAAACTCGACAAGATGCTTCTGCTGCTCAGGAGTGAATACCTTGTTCAAATCTTCATATTCATGAGTCAGCACATAATATCTTTCGATACCGTCGTCATGCTTAAGATCGTTTGCAAACTGGAAAAAGCCGTTGTCTTTTTCGACTGTATAAAGGTCGTAATACAGCCAGATCCTATGCTTTTTTCTGTATTTTATCGACTGAAGCCTGAGCTTCGTAAGCCTTGGATGAGTTGAATAAATTGCAGTATTTTTTACATCAAGCGCGTCAATCGCCTTTTGGGAGGCAGGCTTGACTAAAAGACGGGTCTTTTTGTTCTTGATGAAATAATCTCCGCGGCAGATAGTGTGTCTGTGCTTATTGAAGCCTGAATACGGCATAAACCAGAAATGCGTCTTATAGGTCGTATCTTTAATTCTTACGGCAAATTCTATCGACTCGTTTTCCTTCACATTGCACTCATACTTGAACGCAGGGAAATAGTTTGTTACGACCTTTGCCCTGTAATGACTGTGTACTGACATGAAAGTTTCGAGCTTTCTGTATTCTCCGTTTTCGATCGCGTAAACATCGTAGTCTTTCTTGTCAAGGAAATTGAATATCGGAGACTTGATAAAGCCGGTAAGGGTAAATCTGTCGCCGTCAATTCTCGGCTTGTGCCCGATGACGACAAAATCCTCCTGGGAATAAATGCTCACATCGTCTATCAGCAGCTCAAGACCTTCGTCAGACTGGCTGAAAACAATGTCGGAATTTGTACGCATCCCGATCCAGTAGCACGCTCTGTATATATCTATGCTCGGATGCTCCAGAATTGTTTCAACATCGCATCGGTTGAGCAAAGCTTCAAACCTCTTCATCGCTTTGGAAAATTCCTCGTCGGAATAATGGTATGGATAAAGAATGTCGTCGCTCAGACGCCATGTGATGTCGCTTAAAAACATCGACTGG
>JAFSTS010000264.1 GCA_017445685.1 Clostridia bacterium
GGCGACATCGTAACTTCCCGTTCCGCCAAGGTCGCAGGAGACAATTTTGACGAAGCCATCATCACATATATCCGCAAAAAACACAATGTTCTTATCGGCGAGCGCACGGCAGAAGACATCAAAATAAAGATCGGCTCTGCTTACCCCTATGAGGGCGAGAGCAGCATGACCGTCAAGGGCAGAAGCCAGATGGACGGTCTGCCGAAGCTTATCGAGATTTCCTCCGAGGAAGTCAGGGAAGCTCTTGCCGATTCCGTTGAACAGATCGTCGAAGCTATCCGCCTGACTCTCGAAAAGACTCCTCCGGAGCTTTCAGCGGACATAATGGATCACGGCATCATGCTTACAGGCGGCGGCGCGCTGCTTCGCGGCCTTGACAAGCTTATTGCCATCGAAACAAAAATGCCGGTACATATCGCTGAAAATCCGCTCGACTGCGTTGCAAACGGAGCCGGACTTTGTCTTGAATCAAACGCACTCAAAAGATCGAGATAAACTGTGAGGTAAACTCAAATGAGCGAGTTCTTTAAAGGTAAAAAATTCAAAATACTCGTTGCCATCGTTGCGGCGGTTATCGCAGGCAGTATTTTCGCCTCCGTATCCCAAAGCGGATCGTCGCCTGTCTCCACTGTCGTGAGCGTCGTTTTTTCGCCTGTGCAGAGGCTTTCGACTTTTGTCAGTGGCAAGCTGTCCGACTTTGCGCTGAACTTCCGTTCCTATTCGACATACAAAGCAAAGGTCGATGAGCTTGAAAAAACTCTTGAGGAATATCAGCTTCAGCTAATAGACTATCAGCAGACGAAGCAAAAGCTGACTCTTTACGAGGAGTTTCTCGGTGTCAAGGAAGATAACCCCGACTTCACCTTTGAGCCTGCGACGGTCATTTCCAAGGACAGCGCAGATTTGTTCTATTCCTTCGTCATCAGCAAAGGCTCTTCCGACGGCATAGAGGTCGACGACCCCGTGATTTTCGGCAAACACCTTGTCGGAGTCATCGCTTCCGTCAGACCGTCGACAAGCGTTGTAAGAACGATTTTTGACCCGAAGGTAAATGTCAGCGTCTACGACAATCAAAGCAGCGAATACGGCTATGTCACATCAGACGCGGAAATGGCGCTCAAAGAAGAATGTTATCTCCCCGGCCTTGAAAGAAATACCGCCATCACCAAAGGCTCGGTCATCTGCACAACGGGTATCGGCGGCATCTTTCCTAAAGATCTTATCATCGGAACGGTTACCGATGTTCTCAACGACAAACACGGCTTTTCGTCCTACGCCGTGATTGATACGCAGGTCAACATCCCTGAGCTGCAAAACATTTTTGTTCTCACTTCCTTTAACGGTCAGCAGGGACAAACGGACGAATAACAGTAAAATATTCAAGGAGGAATTTGCATGGACAGAGAAAGCAGAAATGCCCATATCAAGAGAATAATTCTCGCTGCGATCGTCATCGTTTCCTGTCTTATGCAGTTTTCCGATTCGTTTTTGCAGAAGTTTTTCAGCATACCAATTCTTTATACAATCCCCGTCATCGTTTGTCTTTCGATGTTTCAGGGTGAAATCATCAGCGTGTGCGGCGCGCTTATAGCAGGAGTGTTCTGGGACAGCGTTTCTGCGCAGAGTGTTTGTTTCAACACGATCTTTTTGTGCGTGAGCGCATTTCTTGTGTCGTACGCCGTGCAAAAACGGCTGCGCAATTTTCTTGTCACCGCGCTGATACTGAATTTCGGAATACTCTTTATCCATCAAACGCTTTACTGGCTGATTTTTATAGTCGGCAAAGGCGGAGCGGCTTTGGCTCTGTTCAGATTTTATCTCCCCTGCCTGATCGTCACGGGGATAGTCAGCGTGCCGGTCTATTTCTTCTTCCGCTTCGTACACAACAAATTCAGCGAAATGTAATTTTTCAACATCTATATTTTGAAAGGAGGATAACGCTTTGAGAAAACTCAGCAGAAGAGATTTTATCTTCATGAGCGTCATTGTCTGCGTTTTTGCAGTCTTTGTCGTCAGGTTCGGATATTTCCAGATCGTCAAAGGAAAAGAATATTCAAAAGTCAGCGACAGCGTTGCCTCCCAGGTCATCACCGTCAAGGCTTCGCGCGGTGAGATACTTGACCGAAACGGCACTCCCCTTGTCGCAAACCGTCAGGGAAATGCAATTGTCTTTTACGGTTCGGATTTTCCCGAATACTCAAAAAAGCCCGAAGTGCAGAAAATCAGAAACGATGAAATTCTTGCTCTGATAAATCTTTTTCAATCGAGAAATGAAGCATGGATCGACGATCTTCCGCTTGAAATAAATGAAAACGGGCAAATCGCCTTTAAACAAAACAGTGATTCAGACATTGCTGCATTCAAAAGCAAGGATATGCTCAATCTGAACAGCTATGCTACTGCTGACAACTGCATGGACGCGCTCATAGACAGGTATTTGCTGTCCGATTATTCTAAAGAGGACGCCTTGAAGATCGGCTCTGTTTGCTACGGAATGCTCAAAAACAGCTTCAACACATCTAATTCCTACACATTTGCAGACGATGTTTCAGACGAGCTTGTGTCCATCATCAAGGAAAACAGTAAAAAGTTTCCCGGCGTTGATGTCGAGATCGTCACCTACAGAGAGTACACCGATCCGACTCTTGCTCCGCATATAGTCGGCACAGTCGGCAATATCAGCGCAGAGGAATACGCTGAAAAGAAGGATACCTATTCCATGACGGACATCATCGGCAAAAGCGGAATCGAGCTTGCCATGGAGGACGAGCTTCGCGGCAAGGACGGCTACAAAACGCTTTACACCGACTCTGACGGAACTACTTCCACTCAGTATACAAAAGACCCCGTTCAGGGCAACAGCGTAATTCTGACTCTTGACAGCAAAATCCAGAAGGTTGCCCAGAACGCTTTGAAAAACTGTCTTGACGAGCTTGCGCCTGAAATCGTCGGCACTGCCCCGGCAGGCTCCGTTGTAGTGCTTGATGTCAACTCCTCGGATGTTCTTGCAGCCGCAACTTATCCGAGCTACAATCTCGAAAGCTACGCAAAAGACTATGAAAAGCTCGTAAAAGACGAGTCTGCTCCCCTTTGGAACAGAGCTTTTCTCAGCGCTTATGCGCCCGGCTCGACAATGAAGCCCTGCGTGGCTCTTGCCGCCATGAGTGAAAATGTCATCAATGACGAAAGCACTGTATTTTGCAGTCAGATCTATGAATACAGAGATCTCAAGCTCAGATGTACCGGCGCGCACGGCAGCGTAAATGTCGTCAGCGCAATAAACTATTCGTGCAACAGCTTCTTTTACGAAATGGGCAAGCTGCTTGGGATCGACTCGCTCAACAAGTATAAAGATATGTTCGGCTTCGGTCAGAAGACAGGGGTTGAAGTAGATGAAGCTCTCGGCGTAGTGGACAGTCCCGAATACAGACAGTCCATAAGTCAGGTCTGGTACCCCGGCTTTACGCTTCAGTCAGCCATCGGAAATGCCGGCGACCTTGTTACTCCGATACAGCTTGCAAACTACTGCGCAACTGTCGCAAACGGCGGCACAAGATACAAGCGCACGCTTTTGAAATCGATCAAAACATACGACTATTCCTCAACCGTTTGGGAAAATTCACCAAGCGTCGCTTACAAAAACGACATCAGCCAGAAATATTACAATCTCGTCAGAGAAGGTATGTATCTCGTCGGAACAGTCGGCTTCTGCGCGGAAGCGTTTGCAAAGCTTCCCGTTAAAGCCGCGGCAAAAACAGGTACTTCTCAGGTTGAAAGATATGTCGACGGGCAAAAGGTCATCGCGACCAACGGCTTTCTTATCACCTTTGCGCCGTACAACAATCCTCAGATTGCAATTTGCGTTGCTCTTGAAGGCGGTACGTCAGGCGCGTCGGTAGCACCGGTCGCAAGAGACATTTACGCATACTATTTTAAATCGCAAAACGACGACGCCAAAGCCCTTCTTGAAGGTACTCCGCAAACGGAAGAAACCACTCAGGAAACTCAGACTCAGCCGAGCGCTCAGGGCAACGGCTCGCTGCTTGAGTAAAATACACAAGGAGAGATATCCCATGGGATTATTTAAAAAATTCAATCTTGGACTTAAAAAGACGAGAGAAAGCATGGCGGGAGCCATCGACAATATGCTGCACAGCTACAAGGATATTGACGAATCCCTTTACGAAGATCTTGAAGAAATTCTCGTAATGGGCGACGTCGGCATAAACACGGCGCAGGATATCGTTGAAAAACTCCGTCAGAGAGTTAAAGATAAAAATATTGGCACACCCGACAGAGTAAAGCAGCAGATCAAGGAGATCGTTGAAGAAATGCTCACGGGCGACGAAGAAATGAGCCTGATCACAATGCCGTCGGTTATCCTTGTCATCGGTGTAAACGGCGTAGGAAAAACGACGACTATCGGCAAGATGGCTGCGATGTACAAAGCGCAGGGCAAAAAAGTGCTTTTAGGCGCCGCCGACACTTTCCGCGCCGCTGCGATAGACCAGCTTCAGATCTGGGCTGACAGAGCAGGAGTCGATATCGTAAAGCATAAAGAGGGCGCAGACCCTGCCGCGGTCGTTTTTGACACTATTCAGGCAGGAAAAGCGAGAAATGTCGATATCATCATCTGCGACACGGCAGGCAGACTTCACAACAAGAAAAACCTCATGGATGAGCTTGAAAAGATATACAGAGTTATCGACAGGGAGCTCCCCTATTCCGACCGTGAAAGTCTTCTCGTTCTCGACGCAACAACAGGTCAGAACGCGGTCAATCAGGCTCGCGAGTTCAAAAATGTTGCAGAGATCACAGGCATCGTTCTTACTAAGCTTGACGGAACTGCGCGAGGCGGCGTAGTGCTTTCAATTAAAAACGACCTTCGCGTGCCTGTCAAATTTGTCGGCGTAGGCGAACAGATGGACGATCTTCAGCCGTTTGATCCAAAGGCTTTTGCAGAGGGACTTTTTGAATCCGAGATACCGAAGGAAGACGAAGAAGAGGACGCATAAAATGGATTTTTTAATTGCAACACATAACAGAAAAAAGCAGTTTGAGCTGCAAAGAGTTCTCGAGCCGCTCGGTATAAATGTTCTTACTGCTGACGACATCGGCGTAGAATTGACCGAGGTTGATGAAACAGGCAAAACCTTTGAAGAAAACGCAAGGCTCAAAGCTGTTTCAGGTCTTCGCGAAACCTCTCTCCCCTGCATTGCAGACGATTCCGGGCTTTGTGTTGACGCTCTCGGGGGCGCTCCCGGAATTTATTCGGCACGCTTCAGCGGTGATGAGTGCGACGACAGAAAAAACAACGAAAAGCTTCTCAAAGAGCTTGAAAATGTTGACGATGAAAACAGGACTGCCAAGTTCGTCTGCTGCATTGTCTGCGCTTTTCCTGACGGCAGCGAGATCTGCGTCCAAGGCGAATGCAAGGGCAAGATTGCCCATGAGCTTCACGGCGAAGGCGGCTTCGGCTACGATCCGCTTTTCATGACAAAATACGGCTGCTTCGGCGAAATGACAAGTGAAGAAAAGGATGCTGTCTCTCACCGCGGAAATGCAATTAGACTTTTTGTCAAAGAGCTTGAAAAGAAAAATATTACAAAGTAAAGGAAATAAGATATGACCGGTAAAGAAAGAGCTATGCTTCGTTCTCAGGCAAACAGCCTCGAGCCTCTTTTCCAGATAGGAAAAGGCGGTATCAGCGACGCATTTAT
The DNA here is from genome assembly GCA_017445685.1 of Clostridia bacterium. The sequence goes on from JAFSTS010000264.1 coordinate 5,721, forward strand.
TAAGCAGGCGCAGGACGCGCTGTACAAAAGAGAGCTTATCAAGCTAAAGGTTTTGCTTGAAACTTCTCCGATAACTCCCCGTCAGGCTGCTGACGAAATAGCCGAAAAAACAGGCTCGGAAGTCGTTCAGGTAGTCGGCGGAAGCATGATTTTCTACAAGTACAACCCCGAACTTCATAAAGATGAGAAGAAAAAGAAAAGATGAAAATTGCTTTGCTCGGCGGAACTTTTGATCCGCCGCATCTGGGACACAGAAAACTGTGCGAAAACTTTATACAGATGATGGATTTTGACAAAATACTTGTCATTCCGACATATATTCCGCCGCACAAGGTCCGCGAGGGAATTTCCGGCAGCGAGGACAGGCTTAATATGTGCCGTCTTGCTTTTGAAGGTATTGAAAAAGTCGAAGTCAGCTCCATCGAGATCGACCGCGGCGGCAAAAGTTATTCCTACGATACACTTCGTCTTCTCAAGGAAAAATATCCCGGCTCAGAGCTTTTCTTTTTGATGGGAACGGATATGTTCGATTCTTTTCACAAGTGGTACAGATACGAAGATATTCTGAGTCTTTGCAAGCTTTGCGTTTGCAGAAGATATGATAACGATAAAAAAGATTTTCTTCCGCCGGAATTTTCAGACAGAGTGATTTTCTGTGGCGACGAACCGTTTGAAGTCAGCTCTACCGAGATTCGTGAAAAGATAAAAAACGGCGAAGATGTTTCGAATCTTTTGAAAAAGGATGTTTACGAATATATTTTGACAAGGAAGCTTTATTCAAAATGACAAATTATATCGAAATTATTAAGAGCCGGCTTGACCCGTACAGATTTCACCACAGTCTGTGCGTTGCAGACTGCGCAAAAAAACTTGCCGCCAAGTACGGCTGCAATGAAGACAAAGCGTACACGGCAGGCATTCTCCACGACATTATGAAAAATGCTCCGCCCGATGAACAGCTTGAATTTCTGGAAAAGCAAAATGTTGAGCTATCCCCCGTGGAAAAATCGAACTCTAAGCTTTACCACGCAATAAGCGGCGCATACTATATTAAAAATATCATGAAAATCGACGACGAAGACATTTTTAATGCCGTAAGATACCACACGACCGGCAGAGCAAATATGTCGCTTCTTGAAAAAGTGATCTTCATAGCCGATTTCGTCTCTGACGACCGTGATTACAACGGCATAGAGGAAATTCGTCAGGCGGCATGGGAAAGCCTTGAAAAAGCAATGATGATCGGGCTTGACTTCACGATAAAAGAAATTGTCGGCAGGCGCCAGACGCTTCACCCCGACAGTATCAATTTATATAACGAACTAATTTTGGAGGGACAAAAATGAAACACGAGGAAATGATAAAAAACATCGTCAAAATTCTTGACGACAAAAAGGCTGAGGACATCAAGGCAATCGAGATCAGAGAGCTGACTATCGTTGCCGACTGCTTCATTATCGCAAGCGGTACTTCCAGCACTCATGTCAAAGCTCTTGCAGGCGAAGTTGAAGACGCGATGGATAAGATGGGCGTTAAACCCAACCATATCGAAGGCAGAGCAACCGGTTGGATCGTGCTTGACTATGACACGATCATCGTCCACATCTTCCAGCGCGAAAGCCGCGAATACTACAACCTTGAAAGACTTTGGCAGGACGCCGACTATCTTGATATCGACAAAATCCTTGCCGAATAATTCGTTCATAAATTAAGGAGTTGACTCAAAAATGAACTATGATTTTAAGTCTGCCGAAAAGAAATGGCAGGAAAAATGGGAACAGACCGGCGTTTTCCACGCAAAACAGGATTTTTCTCTTCCGAAATTTTATTGTCTTGTTGAATTTCCCTATCCGTCAGGTCAGGGACTTCA
>JAFSTS010000265.1 GCA_017445685.1 Clostridia bacterium
ACATTGTAAAAAACATATTTTCAACGCCGTTTTCAACGCATGACTTTACTGCCTCTTTGCTTGTATTAAGAGTAAATGCGTTTTTGGGTAAAAAGCCGATCCAATTCCATAGTCCGCCTGCAAACCACAGAGGTCTGTCAAAATTTCTGTGCGCTTTTATCATGGTATCATATCTTTCTTTGTCTAACGAATAGTAGTCCCAATAGACAAGAGATACTTCTTCGGGAACATATTTTGAAAAGTCTTTTTTGATAATATCAGGGTCTTTTACATAGTATTCCCCTGCTGCGAGGTTGAAGAACATATCGCTCCACATCATCGGAGAAAAGCCGTACTTTTTGCAGATTTCCGTTACCCTTTCAAGATGTCTGTGGAGAAGCTCGAATCTGTCGGCATAGCCGTTTTTCCTCAGATAATTTCCAAGTCCTACTGCAAAAGCTTCGTCCATTCCGATATGTATATTCCTCGATGTGAAGTTTCCGGCAACAGAGGAGATCATTTTTTCGATAAGCTCATAGGTTTCTTCCGCATCAATAAGCAGTATATCGTTGATATCGTGAACTTTATCGTACCTGTCCCATTTGAAAATACAGCCGAGATGAGCCAAAGTCTGAATACAGGGAATGAACTCTATTCCATGCTGAGAACAATATTTGTCGATGGTCTTTAATTCGTCCGACGAATACCTTCCTCTTAAATAGCCGAAATAAGGCTCGTCTTTGATTTCATAAGTATCTTCCGTGTAGAGCATAAGTGTGTTGAAGCCCATTTTTGACATATACTCTATCAACTTCTTGACCGGTTCGACCGTGTAGACGGCATTTCTCGAACAGTCGAGCATTATTCCGAGATGATTATCCATCTTGCTTCCTCCAAAAATGTGTTGTATGATCTTCAATAAGCTTATTTTATACTATCGTGTTTAATAAAGCAACAAATTCACAAAAAATAATTATGTTTTTCCATGCTGACATTGACAATGCCAATATTATTTTTTATAATTAGGGTAATGGAAAACCGGCTTTTAAAATGGTTTTATTTCAGCCGTTTAACCGTTTGCATTTGCATGATTTGAAGTGAAAGAATAGTCAAGAATACGAAGGAAGGATACGAAGATGGATATTTCAACTTTAGCAAAAAAAGGTTCTGACAAAAGCAGGATGATTTACCACGAAGATCTGAACAGTCTGCATATCTCGACCCTGCCCGACCACAATTACTTTATCCCGTTTCAAAAAGGTCAGGACGCTTTTTCTTTTCGTGAAAGCTCCGGGCTGTTTGAGCTGCTCAACGGTCAGTGGGATTTTTCATATTATGACAGCATTATCGACCTGCCTGATGATTTTACCCATATCAAATTGAATGACAAAATCACCGTGCCGTCAAACTGGCAGCTTTTCGGATATGACAAAGCTCAATACACAAATATAAACTACCCTATCCCCTTTGATCCGCCTTATGTTCCCGATGAAAACCCTGTCGGCATTTACAAAAGAAGGTATAATTACACCCCCGATTCACTCAGGAAAATCCTCTGTTTTGAAGGCGTGGACAGTTGTTTTTATCTTTACATCAACTCATCTTTTGTCGGTTATTCGCAGGTTTCGCATCACACATCGGAATTTGATGTTACAGATTTTCTTTCAGATGGCGAAAACGAAATAACCGTTGCCGTTTTGAAATGGTGCGACGGTACATATCTTGAAGATCAGGACAAATTCAGACTTTCGGGAATATTCCGCGACGTTTATATACTCTCTCGTCCCGAAAGAAGGCTTGAAAACTATGTTGTCACGGCACAGCCCGACGACAGCTTGATAAATGGCATTTTCCGTATCACTTTGCAAGGATCAGACGCAGTGATTCGCCTTTATGACGGTGAAAAATTATTGTTTGAAGAAAAGGTTAAGGAAAATGAAACGACTGAAAAAAGTTTAGAAAATGTTGATCTTTGGTCAGCGGAAAGTCCATACCTTTACAAGCTTGAAATCGAAACTGAAAACGAAATCATCGGAGAAAAAATCGGTTTTCGAAAAGTGTGCGTTGAGGACGGTATTTTAAAGCTCAACGGCAGACACATCAAAATTTTCGGCGCAAACCGCCACGACAGCTATCCTGACACGGGATACTACGCAGACAAAAAGAGAATGAGAAGCGACCTGACGATGATGAAAAAACACAACATCAACGCCGTTCGCACTTCCCACTATCCAAACGCTCCCGAATTTTATTCAATTTGCGACGAGCTTGGACTGTATGTCATCGACGAAGCAGATATCGAGGCTCACGGATGTGTAAACATTTCAAATAAATATGATATAACCGGGTATGACGCAATTTCGCTTATTGCCTGTGACGAGCGTTTTCGCAGCGCAATTCTTGACCGCGAGAGGCTGCTTGTAACCAGAGACATCAACCGTCCGTGCGTAATATTCTGGTCGCTCGGAAACGAGAGCGGCTACGGCGGCAATTTTGCAGAAGGCGCAAAGCTCATTAAAAGTCTTGATTCAACAAGGCTTGTTCACTACGAAAGCGTTGCATCTCTCGAAAAAACTCCGTACGATGATCTTGATGTATTGTCTGCTATGTATTGGAGTTCGGATACTATTCGAAAATTCATGAAAGGCAAAAACGAAAACCGTCCGTTTATCCTCTGCGAATACTGTCATGCAATGGGCAACGGCCCCGGAGACCTTGAAGAATATCACCAATTGTTCATGGAAAATGACAGGCTTTGCGGCGGGCTTATCTGGGAATGGGCTGATCATGCCGTGATCCTCGGAAAAACAGACGACGGAAAGATAAAATACGGTTACGGCGGCGACAGCGGCGAAAAGCACGACGACGGCAATTTCTGCATGGACGGTCTTTGCTATCCAGACAGAAAACCGCACACTGCGCTGTACGAAGCCAAACAGGTTTTCCGCCCTGTCCGTGTTGATATGACTGAAAACGGAAAGTTCATAATCAGCAGTCTTTTGAGGTTTATTGACGCAGGAAAGTATCTTGAGTGCAAATGGGAGATTACAGATGAATCAGGCAAGCTTTATGACGGCAGTTTTGACTTTTCCGTTGAGCCGATGAGCAAATGTGAAGTTACAATAGCGGAAGCTGCCAAAGCTTTTGAAAACGATACATATATTCGTTTTATTTTCACTGCCAAAAACTCCTACGGCTGTTATGACGACGGAGACGAGGTATGTTTCCGGCAGATAAAGATCTACACTGCCGAAAAACAGTCTTTGCCCGTTTCCGAAAAGCTTGTAAAATTTGAAGAAAAACCGCTCGAATACCGAATCACGACCGACGGCGCGGAATATGTGTTTGATCGCAGGAAAGCGGCTTTCAGCAAAATCATAATTGACGGAAAAAACATTCTTGAAAAAGAACTTGAATACAATTTCTTCCGTGCGCCGACCGACAACGATCAATTCATAAAAGAGCG
>JAFSTS010000266.1 GCA_017445685.1 Clostridia bacterium
CAGGCGCTACGATGAAGGAAAACGATCTTAGAGTCATATCAACAATTGTTGATATAAGCGCAAGATTGATAGCAAACAAAGTAAGCTTTAAATTCAAAGATGAGCAGATAAAAGAAATCGTCGGCAAAATCAAGGAGCAATTGTAATGATTAAAATATTTAATTACGGTCAGGTGCCGAATGAGAAAATTTTTGACAGAAGTCAGAGCGGCGCAAATGTTGAAAAGACCGTCGAAGAGATCATCAAAAATGTCAGAGAAAACGGCGACAGGGCGATTTATGAATACGCCTTGAAATTTGACGGCGCAAAGCTTGACAGCCTTGAAGTAACACAGCAGGAAATTGACGCTGCGTTTGAAGAGGTTGGAGAAGAATTTGTTGAAATTCTAAAAGAAGCGTGCGAAAACATTCGTTCATTCCACAGCCGCCAAGTCAGAAACAGCTTCATAATCAGCGAAAAGGACGGCGTCGTAATCGGACAGAAAGTAATGCCGATAGAAAAAGTCGGCCTTTATGTTCCCGGAGGTACGGCGGCTTATCCTTCAACAGTTCTGATGGACAGCGTTCCTGCAAAAATTGCGGGCTGCGAGCAGATAGTTATGGTGTCGCCTCCGAACAAAGAGGGCAAAATCAATTCTGCGATTCTTGCCGCGGCGAAGATCGCAGGAGTCGACAGAATATTTAAAGTCGGCGGAGCGCAGGCGATCGCGGCTCTTGCGTACGGAACAAAAACAGTTCCGAAGACGGATAAAATCGTAGGTCCCGGAAACGCGTATGTTGCCGAGGCGAAAAAACAGGTTTTCGGAAAAGTCTCGATCGACATGATCGCAGGCCCGAGCGAAATACTCGTTGTTGCGGATTCGCTTTCAAACCCGAAATTTGTTGCCGCCGACCTTCTTTCTCAGGCGGAGCATGACAAAATGGCAAGCGCCGTTCTTGTAACAGACAGCAGAGATTTTGCCGAAAAAGTCAGTGAGGAGCTTGAAAGGCAGATACCGCTTTTGCCGAGAGCGGAAATAGCAAGAACTTCAATCGACAACAACGGAAAAATCATTGTCGCGGAAAACAATCTGTCTCTTGCCATAGATATCGCAAACGAAATAGCGCCGGAGCACCTTGAGCTTTGCGTTGACAATCCTTTCGATTATCTTGACAAAGTCAAGCACGCAGGTTCGATCTTTATGGGAAGATATTGCCCGGAAGCTCTCGGAGATTATTTTGCAGGCCCGAACCATACGCTTCCGACGAGCGCAACGGCAAGGTTTTCTTCGCCGCTGTCGGTTGACGATTTTGTGAAAAAATCGCAGTATACCTACTATACAAAAGACGCGCTGGAAAAAGTCAGCGGAAAGATCGCAGCATTTGCAAGGAAGGAAGGACTTGACGCGCACGCAAGAAGCGCGGAGATCCGATTTGAAAAATAATGAGCAGATTTTTTTCTGAAAAATATTCTTCGCTTTCGGCTTATGTTCCCGGAGAACAGCCGAAAGATTTGAAGTATGTAAAACTAAACACAAACGAGTCGCCGTTTCCCGTCAGCGAAAAGGTCAGAAAGGCAGCCGAAAAAGCCGCTGAAAATCTTAACCTTTATTCCGATCCCGAATGTGAGGAACTTCGAAAAAAAATGTCGGAGGTTTTTTCTGTAAAAAAAGAAAAGATACTGATGACAAACGGCTCTGATGAAGCGCTGAATTTTGCGTTCATGGCTTTTTGCGATGAAAAACACCCGATAGTCTTCCCGGATATAACATA
>JAFSTS010000267.1 GCA_017445685.1 Clostridia bacterium
ATTGTGCGTTCTTCCTTTTCGAGAGAGGCAAGGTGTTTTTTGCGCTGAGTTTTATTCATGCTCAAAAAACCCTCAAAGGTAAATCTGCCCGTTTCCATTCCCGAAATTGCAAGAGCCGTCGAAAAAGCGCACGGTCCCGGAACTGCAACTACAGGTATTCCTGCCTCATGGCACTGTCTGACAAGATCTTCGCCGGGATCGGAAATCGCAGGCATGCCTGCATCAGTCACAAGCGCGCAGCTTTCTCCCGAAAGGATCCTTGCAACGATCATATCTCCGCGCTCGATTTTGTTGTGTTCAAAATAGCTGACGGCAGGCTTTTTAATTTGAAAATGATTTAAAATTTTCATCGTAACTCTTGTGTCCTCTGCGGCAATGAAGTCACATTCGCACAAAGTCTCAACAGCCCTCGGCGAAAGATCTCCGAGGTTGCCGATCGGAGTTCCGACAACAAACAGCTTGCTCAATTTTCAATCGTTCCTTTCAGGCGTCCTTTTCAAAAAAAGACGAGTATATTTTCAAATATTCTTCGCTCGGCGTTTTATCGCTGTTATAAAGAATCAGCGGCGGCTCTGTCAAAAGCTTGTTTTTTCCGCCTTTTCTGCCCTCGACAAGAACAAGATACGGAGCTGATTCGGGGTAATTCATGACAAACCTCAGCCGTTTCGGCTCAATGGAATTTTTGCGCATGGCTTCAAGCACATCGCACAATCTTTCTGACCTGTGGCATACGACAAATCTGCCCGAATATTTTAAAATGTCGCTTGCGCTTTTTGCAGCAGAAAAAATATCGCAGCAGATTTCGCAGCGGGCGATTTTTCGCGCTTGTGTGTCGCTTTGTTTTCCTGAATCTATTTCAAAATACGGCGGATTCATCGTCACCAAATCAAACGAAGAAGCAGGAAAAATTTCTCTGATATTTTTTAAATCGTGATTGAAAATTTCCACCTTGTCTTCAAGGTGATTTTCCTTGACTGTTTTTTCAAAAAGATCGCACGCTTCACTTTGTATTTCAACTGCTGAAATTTTTTCTTTCGTCAGTTCATCTCTGAGAAAAATCATCGGGATAATTCCGCACCCCGTTCCGAAGTCGCAGAGCTTTTCACTTTTTTTGACGGCGGAAAAGTACGCCAAAACAACGGCGTCCGTTGTGAAAGAATGATCCTCGTTTGTATAGACAAAATAATTTTTTCCGATGTCTTCTTTTTTCATTTTCTCACCCGTTTGAAAAGCTTTCGGAATTTCTTCTCCAGTGGAAAAGATACTGCTGCGCAATTCCGCCGTATTCTCCGATACATTCAGGCAGACCGTTGGGATAAAGCTCCGAAAGTATTCTTTTTACCCAGACATCTATCGGGAACGCCTGAGTTTTTTCAAAGGAATAAAGCAGCGCGCACTCAGCTACTTTGGGGCCGACGCCGTTTATTTTCATCAGTTCGGCTCTGCCGTCTTCAATCGACGACGAAAAAACCTTTTCTATGTCGACTTCCTTTTTTGAGATTTTTCTTGCGGCGTCAAGGATATATTTTGCTCGAAAACCTGCTCTCAAAACCGCAAGGTCTTCCGTTTCAAGCTCTGCAAGTTTTTCAGACGTCGGAAAAGCAAAATCTTCATCGGAAATTTTTTCTCCGAAGTTTTCGCAAAGCCGGTCGATTATTCCTTTGATTCGCGGAATATTGTTGTTTTGAGAAATGATGAACGAGCATACCGTTTCCCAAGGCTCCTGATTCAAGACTCTGATTCCGTAAAATTCTTTAGTCGCTTTCAGCAGGTATTCGTCCGCCGAAAAAGAGTCGGTTATTTTTTTATAATCGCGCGACAAATCAAAATATTTTTTCCAGATTTTTTCAAAGTCATTTTTCGTTGTGTTGTAGAAGATTACTTCATCGTCTTTTTGTTCAACATCGAGCGCATTTTTTCCGACAACTCCGTGCCAGATCCCGTCTTCTTTTTTTCTCCAGCGAAAAGCCTGTCCGCAGTCAAGCGACAAGCCGAGATCGAAACATTCTGTTTTTTGTAAAATCAGGTCGTTCCCCTGCTCAAACAGTTCCATTTTTTCCTCCGAGAAAATACTTTTTATAATTGTAACACAAAATAAAAAAATTGTCACTTTATATCAGAAAATTTTAAAATTATTTTTTCAAAATTGTTGTCTGCATAATTGAAAGACTGCAGAAAAAAATATCTTTGAAATAAATTTAGGTTGGTGAGAAAATGATAAAAGGTGTCAACAGACAAGTTGTGGAAATTACGCAGCCAAGCTGCGACTATTTTGAAAGAGTTGTATTTTTTGTAAAACCGGAGTTTTCGGCGGTCAGTCAGGGCACGCTTCGCGAAAGAGCAAACATCATGGAAAGCTCGGCAGGCTCTCCGCCGGCAACAAAGGTCAGGCGGAAAAGACTTGCCGCTTTTCTTTGGTCAATGTTTTGTCTGGCTCTCGGAGTCGGCGCAGGAATACTGATTGCAAAGATTATTTAAATTGTTTGCCAAACAGGTCGGGTTGTGATACAATGTCCTCGAAAGAATCGAGGGATGAAGATGTTAAAAAACAAAAGGCTCTTTTTGTTCGACATTGACGGAACGATCGCCGTCGACAGCACGCTTTACGACGGAAGCTTTGAGATGATGAATTTCATAAATTCCATCGGCGGAAAAGCCGTCTATGTGACGAACAATTCGGCAAAAAGCGTCAGCGACTATATCAAAAAATTTGCTCGCTGGAACATCAAAACGGACGAAAGCAGCTTCATGACGGCATCTACTGCCGCGTGCAGATATCTTAAAGAGAATTTCGGAAATGATAAGATTTTTGCCTGCGCGACGAGATCCTTTGTTGATGAAATGAAAAACTTCGGCTTGAATGTCACCGAAAAAGACGAAGAAAACATAAAGTGCGTTATCGTCGGATTTGACAACGAGCTGACTTATGAAAAAGCTGCTCTGACCTGCAAGGTTTTGCAGACAAGAGATGTCGAATATGTTGCAACAAACCCGGATCTTTGCTGTCCTGTCGGTTTCGGCGCAGTACCGGATTGCGGAGCGATTTGCAGAATGATAGAATGTGCCGTCGGCAGAACACCGTACTTTGTTGGAAAGCCAAACCGTGCGATCGTCGACGAATGTGTTAAAAATACAGGCTTTTCCTACGACGAAACGATAGTCGTCGGCGACAGACTTTATACGGATATTGCCTGCGGCATAAACGCAGGGGTCGAAACGGCTGTCGTTTTTACAGGCGAATGTAAGAAAAAAGACCTCAAAAAAACAGAATATCCCCCGACTTACGCTTTTGAAAATATCAGAGAATTTTTCGAAGCTATAAAGAACGGATAAAGCAAAACTGCACAGTTTTACGACAAAACTGTGCAGTTTCAAAACAAATCTGCCTATAAGGCAACAGTCAGAGTAAACTCTTTCTTTTCTTCGTCATAGCGAAAGGATGAACAGCCGCCGTATTTTTTTGCAATATCTTCGATTATTTTTGAGCCGTATCCGTGGTGCTTTTGATCATGCTTTGATGTGACCAATTTTCCATCGACCGTTTTAGGCGGAGTGTCGCAACTGTTTACGCATACTATTGCGTCGGTTCCTACAGCTTTGTTCATCGACAGACGGATCCGTCTTTCCTGTGAATTTTTTGCCGAATCTATTGCGTTGTCAAGGATATTGGACATCAGCGACACAAGATCGGTGTCGGAAAGTCTCGAAAAATCAGCAGTGACAATGTTTGTTTGAAAAGAAATTTTTTCAGCGTCGCACTGGATCTTATATTTATTCAGCAGCACATCAAGCTGTCTGTTTTCGGTAGCTCCCGAATAAGAATATGTCTGCAAATCATCATATATCTGATCGATGTAACTGTTGATTTCGGCATTGTCGGACATTCCTTTGATCACCAGCAGATGATTTTTTTCGTCATGCGCCATACGCCTGATATGCTCCGACTGAAAATCAAGAAGCTTGTAATATTCCTTGTCTATCCGGATTTTGTCAAGCTCGTTTTGAAGCTCGTTTATTTCAATATTTCTCTCTTCCGTATAGGCATAAAAAGCATAAGTCGCAATAACCGCAACTGAAAGCAGAATAACGCTTGAAGAAATATATATTTTCGTCAAACGGGAAATTTCGTTGTTTGCCAGCACTATCCAATAGACAAATGTAGCAAATGTCGTGCAAAGGGGATAGAGGAAAAGATATATCGGTGAGCTTGATTTCAGGTTAAGCTTTCTGTCCTTGAGTTTTCTGAAAAAGTATATCAGGATAGTACCTAAGGAAAGATATACTATCTTGCTCGCAGCCGTCCAGACAACGAAATGGTTTAAATCAGTGTTAAGAAGCTCCATATCGCCGACGCTTGAAAATGCCGCCATACATATAAACTCTGAAATAAGCTCTGTTACCGATATGGAAACAGAGTTGACGATCAACTCCTTTATAGTTGTTTTGAAGCCTGCAAGTGAAAAAATAAATATGAAAACAAATGTTGCTATTATATTAAGAACGGTTATGCCTGCAAAATAATACAGACAGAAAAAAGCAGAGAAACAAAGCAATCCCCAGAGAATTGTTTTGACGATGTTTTTTCTAACTGAATATCCGTTTAATAATATGGTCAGACTGATCAGAAATTCGACAAGAAAAGTAATGCTGTTGATTAAAAAATTCCTCATTTTTACAGCTCCTCAATTTTCTGTAGTAATATTTTTCTAAACGGCGCTCTTGACCTGTATGCAATCGGAATGATGTTCCCGTTGTCCATAACAAGATTATCCCTTGTATATTTCGTAATATGGTCTATATTTACGATATAGCTCCTGTGTACCCTGAAAAAATTTGAAGATGAAAGCTTTTCCTGCCAAAAGTCGATTTTATTTGACGACATGAATGTTCCTTCGCTCGTTACTACCATCGTAGAACGGCCCTTGATTTCTACAAGAATAATATCGCTCGAATACACTCTGCAAACGGAATCTTTGTCTTTTACCAAAATTTCAAGAATTTCGCTGTCAATAATTTTAACCGCTTTTTCAAGTCCGTCGATCATTCGTTTTGCGTCCAGAGGTTTCGTCAAAAATCTGAAGGCAAAATGATCCATTGCGTCGTCAAGATAATGATCAAACGCAGTAATAAAGAAAATCAAAACACGGGGGTTGAGCGACTTGATTTTTTCTGCTATCTGCGTTCCTTTCACATCTCCGATCTCGATATCCAAAAACGCTATATCGTATCTTTTCAATTCACTTTCCAAAGCGGCCTGTCCGTCTGTAAACTCGTCAAAAAATACCTGCCGGAAATTTTCTTCAAAAAAACCTTCCGCTATAGTTTTGATTTCTTTTATGTATTGATATTCGTCATCGCAAATCAGGATATTCATAATCGAAATTTTTCCTCTCGCTTTTTCGCTTTCATTATATTCTACAGCTTGATCGTTTTTTTTTTTTTTTTTTTTGAAAAT
>JAFSTS010000268.1 GCA_017445685.1 Clostridia bacterium
TGATAATATTTTTTCTTTGAGCCTTTGTGGTAGAGAACTGCGCCGACAGTGTAAAGCAAGCCTCCTCCGATGATGAAAGCGACATCTTTAAAGCCTATCGCTTTATAAAGGGGATAGATAACGATCAGCAGCATCCATCCCGTTGCGACTTCCATTATAAGCGTCAGAATGTGAAACCTGACGAGGTCTATGCTTTCCAGAACGATACCAACAGCAATAATACAGTAAACAACGATGAGCATTACGACGGCAAGCGTGGGATTCGTCCTGTAAAGTCCGCACAACATCACCGGAGTGTAAGTTCCGGCAAACATCAAAAACACACCGCAGTGGTCAACTATCTGCAAAACTTTTTTGATTTTTATTACAACAGAGCCGTGATAAACGCCGGACATTGTGAAAAGGAAAATAGTGCAGATCCCGTAAACGATTGCCGAAGCCATGGACATTGGTCTTTGCGACTGCCACGCGCGAAGTACACATGAGACAAGAACATAAATCCCGAAAACAGCGCCGACAATATGGGAAACAGAATTGAAAATCTCCTCGCCCGTGCTGTATGAAGGCAGTTGTCTGTCGGCTAATTTTATTCTTTTCATAAGTGGATCCCCGCTTTCAAATCTTTTGCTGTAAATATTATATTATCCGAGCCTCAAAAAGTCACCCTACGCCATAAAATATGAACTCTACCGATGCTTCCCCTGTGTTCTACCGACAGTAGAGCCAAGAAGAATCTGGGGTTTTCAGGTTTTTTATGTGACACAATGACACATCTTTCTGATTTTTGAGGAAAATCATTGAAGTTTAAATACATATTTTTTGTTTTCCCCTTGAATATTTTTTCTGTCGGGAGTATAATACCTTACAGTAAAAAATGTAATTGAGAGAGCGAATATGGATAAAGAAAAACTGACTGAAATAATATCAAAAAATATAGCTCACTTCAGAAAGCTTTCGGGTTTGACTCAGGCTCAGCTTGCCGAGAGACTGAATTACTCCGACAAATCCGTTTCAAAATGGGAACGGGGTGACGGAATCCCGGACATTTTTGTGCTTGAAGAAATGTCTGAAATTTTTGGAGTAAAAGTGAACGATTTTCTCGATGAAAAATCACTTCAAAAAAGAAAAATCAAACCGCCGCTTTCTTTCGGAAAAAAAGTCCTGATTACTGTTTTATCTTCAGTTTTTGTATGGTTTGTGATGACGACGGTTTTCGTGCTGTTAAACCTGATACTTTCTTTCATCGGCTCTGACTACCATGAGCAGTGGATCGTTCTTATATATGCAATACCGATAATGGCGATCGTAGACATCGTTTTAAGCGAAGTCTGGAAATGGAAAATTGCGTCGGCTTTCTTTGTTTCGCTTTTGATATGGGGACTTGCCGTGTCAATTCATCTTTCCTTATACATCTTCGCAGTGCCATTTAGAATCCTCTCACTTGTCTATCTTATACCTGCTGTTATGCAGATTCTTGTCGGACTTTGGTACGCGCTGCGAATAACCAAATACAAGCGTGACACTTGACCCCGCTTTTTGAAAAAAGCCTGGCAAAGCGGAAAGTCCGCACCCATGCCGTGTTGGTGTTTATCTGACTTTCTCATTGCCTGCGCGAGCAATTAGTAATAATCGAGCAAACACCTTGCTCGACCGCAAAACCGAAAAAGATTTCTCCAACTAACACGGATTAGCACAGGCAGCTTGCCTGCGAGCCGGAAGTCAGCCTAAAAAAGCTCCCCTGTACAGGGGAGCCGTTTTTTTGATTTTCATATCAAGTGCGAGAACAAGTGTCACACTTTATTAAGCTTTCTTTGAGCTTACAGCTTTAATGACATAGAGTGATGCGATCATCAAAACGATACCGATGGGAAGTACGATCCATGCGTTCTGAACAAAGCCTGCGATGATATAGCTGACGAAGGAAACGCCTGCAACTGTCAAAGCGTAAGGAAGCTGAGTTGAAACATGGTTGATGTGGTTGCACTGTGCGCCGGCGGAAGCCATAATCGTTGTGTCGGAGATCGGTGAGCAGTGGTCGCCGCATACTGCGCCTGCCATACAAGCGGAAACTGCGATGATCGTGATGTTGCCGTCTACACCGCTGAATACGCTGAGTACGATCGGGATAAGAATACCGAATGTACCCCATGAAGTACCTGTTGCAAAGGAAAGTCCAACAGCAATAAGGAAGATGATAGCCGGCAGGAACAGTCTGAATCCGCCTGCGGAGCCTTCGATAAGCTGGGATATGAATATCTTTGCGCCAAGAGCGTCGGTCATGGATTTCAAAGTCCATGCGCACACAAGGATAAGAATTGCAGGTACCATAGCCTTGAAGCCTTCGGGAACTGATTCCATGCAGTCCTTGAAGGAGATAACTCTTCTGCAAAGGAAATAGACGACTGCAATAACAAGAGCTGCGAA
>JAFSTS010000269.1 GCA_017445685.1 Clostridia bacterium
TCACATCGCCAAGCTCCTCGCAGAGAAGCTCCGGGTCTTTTTTATTGATGGCTTCGATGACCTCGTATGTCTCTTCAATAAGGTTTGCCTTGATACTCTCGTGCGTCTGCTCGGCATCCCAGGGGCATCCGTCCTTCGCCCTGAGGCGTTTCATTATCAGAACAAGATCGTCAAAATTATACCTGTCTTTAAATTGAAAATCAGCCATGATACCACCTAAAAACTTTCGCCGTGAATCAACAAACGGGAAATATCTACCTTATTTTACCCTAAAAGTTTATATTTTTCAAGTACTTTTGCAATTTTTTCTCCTTTTGGGAGCATAATTATGTCGTCTTTTGACAGTGCGCGCAGGAAAAGCAGGCTCAAAAGGTAGGCAACCACCGCCAAACCTATCGCAACAACGGCTGCGATCGTCATTCCGTTGATGTGCGAGGAGATGTCTCCGGCAGGCAAAATTCTCGAAATAAACTTATACGAGCCAAACGCAGTCAGCGCACATATAGCCGAACACAAAAACGGTTTGATAAATACCGACATAAGATTTATCTTCGTCTTGGATATCTTCAAAAGACACACCGCTTCGACAACGCAGATCATCGTATAGCATATTATCGTGCCGACAACTGCGCCGTTGATGTTATATTTGGGGTTTGAAATAAATACGATGTTGCAGACGACTTTGATTATAGTGCCGCCGATAAGAGCTTTTACCGGAATATCAGCCCTGCCTATAGCCTGAAGCATATTTGTAACAGGAGTCGAAAGCGCAAAGAAAATTGTCGCGTATCCGCACGCCGCCATAATCGGGTATGCCACCGGAATAAGATTCTGAGAATTTGTTCCGCCGTAGACGAGAGTGAGTATCGGCTCGGCAAGGACTGCCATACCGAAGCCTGCCGGCAGAGCTATGAGAGAAACTATTCTGAAAGCAGATTCGATAGTCGTTTTGACCTTAGCTTTATCCTTCACCGCATAAGCAGACGACAGCGCAGGGATCGCGCTGATACCAAGAGACATCGTGATCGTTGGAATAAGATTTTTAAAGTCCTGAGAGGCAAAGTAGCAGCCGTAAAGGTAGGTCGCCGTATCTTCCTTTAGTGTTCCCGAAGCGTCAAAGGAGGTTTTATACATATTGTAAATCGTATTATAGTCCTTGGATATCGCCTTTGCAAGGCAATACTGTATCAAGGTTGCGTCGATAAGGTTGGAAATATTCAGCACAAGCGCGCTGATAACCATCGGGATAGCAAGCTTGATTAGCGTTTTTGTAACTTCCTGCCTTGAATACGGCGTGACGGAATTGAGAAGCTGAGTTCTTGTAAATCCGTCGCCTTTTAACTTAAATCGAATACTCAGGTAAATAAAGCCCATAACAGTGCCGAGAGTTACGCCGAAGATAGCGCCTGCCGCTGCAAACGGGTAAATTGCGCTGAGAGCTTCGTTTCTTGTGGAAACGGTCTTTCCGAAAACAGTTAGTCCGTTTTCAAATCTGGCAAGACCGAATTTTAAAATCATGTAGGAAAAAATCAATCCAAGGATAAGTTTTCCCGTCGCTTCGACAACCTCCGATACTGCAGTCGGCTTCATGTTGCTTGTGCCTTCGTAGAAGCCTCTGTAGGTGGACATCATGCAGCAGAAGAAAATTGCCGGCGCAATCATCAGAATACAGTAGATCGTCTGTGTGTTGTGAGCGATAAACTTCGAATAGGGATAAGCCACAAGCATCAAAAGCACAGTGCCTGCAATGCCTGTGATGATAAACAGACGCCGCGCTATCGTCCTGACAGCCTGCGCGTCTTTGTATCTGTTTGTTGCAATATACTGCGACACGAGTTTTGAAACGGCTATCGGAAGTCCAGCCATGGAAATAGCGTAAATAGGGGTATATATCTGGTATGCGGAGGCAAAATATCCCCTTCCGACTTCGCCGATGAGGATAGTCAGCGGCATTTTGTAAAGCGCGCCGATAATCTTTACGATCGCGGTTGATATAAGCAGTATCATCGCGCCGTTTAGCATATTTTGTTTCTGGTCCTGTTTAGCCATGAGGTTTACACCTTCTCTCTGTTTTTCAGAATCCGACAAACTCTCTCAAAAGAGAATCGCCGGGTATTTTATCCTTAGGTATTTCCGGGAATTTTTCAAGGCTTCGAATGAGCTTTTGAGCGTCTTTATAAAAAAGGCTGTCTTTTTCTATCTCCCGAAGCATTTTAACAGCGTCGTTTTTCAAGATACAAGGCTCGTAAAGATGAATGGAATTGATCCTCGCGTCAGCAAGAAATCTGTACGGGAAAAGATATTTGTCCTCCCCTGCCGTAACATTCTGCCAAAGGAAATATGTGTTTTCAGGCGAACTTGCCCTGAAATTGAAATCCCTCACAAGCCTGCGCACAAAGCGCATATTCCTTTTATTTAATACTATGTTCCTGTTTTTATCATATATTCTCGAAGAAACGCTGACATAAATTTTGAACAAATGCTCCGAAGGAAGCTTGTCGGTTATTACGGGATTGAGCGCATGAAGACCTTCAAAAATCAGAACATCGCCTTTCGCAAGCCTGATATGATTTTTGCCGTCATATCTGCATTTGTTGACAAAGTCAAATTCCGGAAGAAACGACTCCCTGTTTTTGATAAGCTCGCCGATACATTTTTCAATAAGCTCTATGTCAAGCGCATAAACTGTTTCAAAATCAGGATCTCCGTTTTCGTCAACAGGCCCCGTTCCCGGCGTCAGATAGAAGTCGTCCAAAGAAACAGTATATGCCTTATGTCCCATATTTTCAAGCTGTTTTTTGATTTTTCCTGCCGTCGTGGTCTTTCCCGACGCGCTCGGCCCTGCGAGCATAACTATCTCATGTCCGCCGCCCTCCATGATCTGAGCGCAGACGCTTTCAATTATATTTTTATATCGGGTTTCGCTTTTTTCTATCAGGCTGTCTGCATTTTCAAGAGCGCTTGACTTTATGTATTCAAGCTTATTGTTGATTTTCGCCATCTGACACCTCCGTCATTTTTGGAAAAAGTTCAATACAGCTTTTTTCCGTTTTTCCGTTTCGTCGAATCGGTCAATATATTCATAAGGGTATTTGTAGTTAAATATCCTCTCTATCCTGCCGCTGTCAGCATCATACAGCTTCGTCACCGCTCCTGCTCCGCAGGCA
>JAFSTS010000026.1 GCA_017445685.1 Clostridia bacterium
AAATGGTTGGCGAACCGATTGCTGTTCAACCGATTCATTCGCTGCGCTCACGGGATCCAGTATCTTTCCGATCGAGAATGGCAAGAAAGCGTTCCCAAAGAAAAAGCCTTTTTGGGAACAAACGGCATTGACAAAATACACCCGAAAGATCAATTTCGTGACCGTGTTTCAAGCATTGTTTATATTGGAAGACTGGATCCCTATATCAAAGGAATTGATATTTTGCTTCATGCGCTCAAAAAGCAAAAGGCGCCTTTTGAGGATCACCATTGTCATGTTTCGTTATACGGACCCGATGAAGGAGAAAGTCATAAAAAAATCAAACAAATGATTGACGAGTTGGATTTGGAAGAAATCGTTACCGTTTATCCTCCGGTTTTGGGTGATCGTAAACATCAGATCCTCACTGAAGCCGATTGTTTTATTCAGACTTCCCGGTCAGAAGGAATGTCAATGGGGATTTTAGAAGCACTGTCTTACGGATTACCCTGCGTAATCACAGCAGGAACTTCGATGAAAGCGGACATCGATCTGTATGACGCCGGCTGGACCTGTAAAACCGATCCGGCGGATTTGTCTGTTCTTTTGGAAAAAGTCCTTCTTTCCTCTGAAAGCGACTTACGGAAAAAATCTTCAGGCGCGATCCGGCTCATTCAAGATCGTTTTTTGACTGAAAAAGTGACAAAAACAACCCTCGATAAATATAGGAGTATTATTTCAACTGATGGCGGGATGGACGAATGTTTCTGATTGAAAGGTTAATTGGCGTCGGGGTCTATACCCTTGTGCTTTTGTTTGCATTGCTTTTGATTCTGCAAACGAACAAAAAAATATCCAAAATACTGCTTTTTTATCTGGTAATGCTCTCTCTCATGGCGTTTTTTTATAAGCCGTATAAATCGGCAGACCTGTATCGGATCTTTGAAATGGTGCAATTCTACGGCAAACAGGACGGAAAGGTTTTTTTAGAAACCTTTGTCAAAGGCTCCCTGTCGCCGTCGGCGGATCTTTTATATTGGGTGTTCGGGAAACTGCATATAGAGTTCTTGCTTCCCGTTTTCAGTTGTGTGATTTGTTATTCCATCATATTTAATGTGATTGCTGACTGTTCTGAGCGTTTCTGTCTGACGCGTAATAATACGGCTCTCCTCCTTTTTTTTGTGATGTCGTCAGGCCTCTATATTCCCGTTATCAGCGGAATCCGCATGATGACATCTCTCTGTCTTCTTCTGTTTTGCTTTTATTGGGAATACATCAATCAAAAAATAACCTTGACCCATATCATCCTTTATCTATTGGCCGTTACCGTTCACGCCATGGCGATCGCCGTGCTTGTGCTGGCACTGTTTTGTCTGGTGTTTTCACGAGCCGTTACCCTGCGTTACAAAATCCTTCTTTTGAGCGCTTTTGTTATCGTCTCGCTTCTCGTCAACCGGTATTACGATCTCAGTCAACTCTTGGAAGATAAGGCCAATTTTTATTTCTATGAAGAAACTTATTTTGATATTTGGGAATTCGGTATTGGTTTGATCGCCATCATTTTTGAAATTTCACTTTTACATTATGTCAGAAAAGGTGCCGTTCGTCTTCGGTTCTTCGAACTCATGGTGATGTTCTGCCTCATCATTGCCGTGTCTTTTATCACAAAATTTTCTGTTTTCCATAGGTTCTCAATCGAAACAGCCTCCCTCATGTTGCTGCCGATCGTCGCGATCGCTGTTTCCCAAAACCCAAACAGTTCCCGAAAATCCTCCTTTCGGCAAGAAATTGTTATATGGTCAAGTCTCCTCTATTTGGCAAATGCCGCCAGAGGAAGTTTATCCAGTCTGAAATTTTTTGAACTGCCATAAGATGCCGTTCA
>JAFSTS010000270.1 GCA_017445685.1 Clostridia bacterium
CTGCGACCTGAAACGAGGGCGTTTTCGAACAGGATTTTGTGCGGAGGACGAAGGCGGGCTGTCGCCCGGCGAGGACGACAAGCAACATAATGACGAAAACACGCCGTTTCAGGCGTGTTCGTATATGTGTGTTATGCTTAAAAGAAAAAACATCGAATTAAAGCGTTAAAAAAATAGCAATTTTTCTTTTCTGAAAGCATTACAAGGGGTGATCATTGTTAAAACACTTGCGATCATCCCTTGTATGTTATTTTGCTTTAATGTTTTTCGCTAAATGCGGCAACCCCATTTCGCTGTATGGTTATGATTTTGTCATTGTGTTTCAAACAGGACTGTTACTTTAAACAGGTCGCCGTCGATGGAGATATCCATTCTGCCGCCCTGAATTTTGCAAAGGTCGTCCGCAATTGCAAGTCCGAGCCCGCTGCCTTCGGTCGTTCTCGATTCGTCTCCGCGGACAAATCTCGCTTTCAGCTCGTCAGGCGTGATGTTGAGCGCTGATGAAGAAATATTGCTGACGAATACCGATTTATCCTGACCTACGCCGATGTAAACCCTTGTGCCCGGCATTGCGTATTTTTCAACGTTGCTCATCAGGTTTTCAAGCACTCTGTAGGTCAGCTTGCTGTCCGCTGCGGCAAAGACGGGACTTTCAGGCAGCTTCAAAATCAGCTCAAGATTTTTCTTTTTGAGAGCGTCCTCCGTTTCGCCGGCAATCTGGACTGCCATTTCGTTAAGGTTGAGGGAAACGATGTTTGCCTGAATATTGCCGGAAGAAGCTTTTGCCGCCTCGGTGAGATCTTCAATAAGCTTTTTGAGCCTTGCGGATTTTTCGCTGATTATGGCAATATATTCCTTTGCCTGCTCATTGTCTATCTCACATTTTGAGAGCAGGTCAACATAGTTTATCACTGCCGTCAGAGGCGTTTTCAGGTCGTGCGACACATTCGTTATCAATTCCGTTTTCATTCTCTGATCCTTGACCGCCGATTCGACTGCGAGCTTTATGTTTGTCTGCATCTGACCGATATACTGCGCAAAACTTCGAAGCCATATCGGGTAGAGCCTTGCGTCTATCGGTTTTTCATCAGGCTGTCCCATATGGTCGATAAGCTTTGAAATGTAGTATGCCGACACGAGCAGGAAAACTGCTCCGACAACTGCCAGCAGCAGAATCGGCAAAACAAAGAAATCGTCCCATCCAATAAGCAGCGCAAACAACATTAACAGACCGAAGTAGACAATGCACAAGAAAAGAAACAGGTTGAAAATTCGTCTTCTTTTTCCCTGCTGCTTCGTGTTGTTTTGCCTGTTGAAGAAGATATATCCGATAATCGTGTGCCTGAAGAAAGACTTGTTTTTGACATTTCTTGAAAAGCTCATCAGCCATTCGGCAACTGCGCTGTAGCCTGCGACCGCAAGCAGTCCGCAGATCGTTAGAACCATACCTTTGGAGAAAAAGTGAACGCTTTCCAGACAGAAATCCTTTACCAGCACAAGGACAAGGATATAACAAACCGCAAGCACGGCGAAATTGAAAAACAGGTGAAGGAAGCTGAAAATTTTGTCTGTCGGCACAAGCTCGAC
>JAFSTS010000271.1 GCA_017445685.1 Clostridia bacterium
ATTCCGCCGATGATCTCTCCGACAACTCTCGGGCCTTTTATTTTTTCAAAAAGTGTTCCGAACAAAAACGCTCCGAGCAGAAGCAGCGCCAAAGCGACAAGAGTAATTATTATTTCGTTTTCCGCAAGCGTTGCAAGCTTCAATTTCACCACTCACCTTTCCAATAAATTATATATTATTTTTTATTTAATGTAAATATTTTTCGAGCAAACGGTTTTTATAATTTTTAATCAATTTGTTCGATTTTCGAAATGTGAAAAAAATAAATATGGTAAAATATCAATATATTACATAAAGTGAGGATTTACATATATGAGAGTCTTAAAAAAGTTTGTTTGTATCGCCATGCTGTGTACGATAATTTCTTCGGCGCTTTGCATAAGCTCTTATGCTGCAACGGCGAAAACCGTCCGTCACTATGACACATATCTTTGCCTCGGAGACAGTATTGCCGCAGGATACGGTCCGTACAACAAGGAAATTCGCGGTCTTGCAAGAGTCGATGTCGCATATCACGCAAAAATTGCCGATTCCGTGACCTGCGACACATTCTATCCTCTGGCAAGAAGCGGATACAGAACAGCCGAGCTTCGCTATATGCTCGATGAAAACTATCTGGGCGACGACTATATGTTCCAAATTTATAAAATGAGTCAGGAGCTAATTGACGAATACCGTCCGATTTACAAAAAAGCTCTTCCCGAAGCCGACCTGATCACGATAAATGTCGGAATGAACGATCTGCTTAACTACGGTTTTGCAAAAGCTTTGACCGTGCTTTACAGAGAGGGTGATCCGAGAATTGCGGAAATCGAAAAGCTTCTTGAGGAAGAAGGCGACATCGGCGCAGCTTTCAGCAAACTCATCTCCACCGCCGAAACAGTCGGAAAGCTCCCGGAGGTTGCAACGGCTTTTGCGGAAGGTATTTATAAGGGATATCACAATTTCATCAGCAACTGGGACGGTATCATGGAACACATCTATGAAGTCAACCCTGACGTTACTGTTGTCGCCGTCGGATTTTTCAATTCTGTCCAGAGCATTAAACTTACAAACAGCTCTCTGCTTCCGATAGGACGCGCTTTTGACATTGTTTTGAGAATGGCAAACCAGTATATTCAAAGCGGAAACAGATTTTCCGGCAGGTATCTTTTTGCGGATGTCTGGGATGTGGAAACCTTTGAGATGGCACCCATGACGGACGACGCTTTTCTTGCAGACATCATCGCCAAATCCCACCCCACGCTTAAAGGACATCAGCACATGGCAAGACGGATCCTTTCAGTTTTACCTGCTGACGAAGAAAAAGTCACCTGCCCGTATACAGATGTTGACGCGTCTTCAAAATACTACGACGCAGTCTGCGATGTTTACCAAAACGATGTAATGGACGGCACGAGCCGGACGACCTTCTCTCCTAATGCCCTTGCCACCAAAGCTCAGGTCGCTTCAGCTCTATACAAGCTCTCCGGCTGCCCTGACACGGGAGATATGACAATACCTTTCATTGATGTCAAAAAGAACGATCCAAACTATGACGCTGTCGTCTGGGCGTACAATAACGGCTATATCGGCGGCTTGACAAAGCGTCTTTTCTTCCCGTCGCTTCCCGTCAGCCATGCACAGCTTGCAGATATACTCTTTAAATTTGAATCCTCTCCCGAAACAGACGACATAAAATCCCCCTACCTTGATGTTGCGGAAAGTCATTGGGCGCACAATGCTATCGTCTGGGCATACCACGAAGATATTCTTCACGGGGCAACGCTTCGTTTCTTCGTTCCTGCCGCCCCTGTAACACGAGCGCTTCTCGCTGAAGCTCTCAGCGAAATACTCGAATAATATAATAATTATCAGCAACAAGCGTCAAAGCACTCCGATTCGGTATTCGAATTAGAGTGCTTTGCTTTATGATTCGTCTTTTTGATTTAGTATTATTTTTTAAGGTGTTCCATTGTCTTTTTAGCCGCTTCCTCTATCACAAGGTCACCGACGCCGATGATCTGCGTTGCAAGCTTTCCGTTGGTCGCCTTTGTCCATTCCTCGCCTATTGCGCCGATACCTTTCATCATACCGACAATAGATCCGACTGTCGCTCCGTTACAGTCCGTATCTTTGCCTGCGCCGACGGCAAGACAGATCGAGCGACCGTAATCGCCGTTTCCGTAAAGCAGGGCATAGGCAACGATTTCAGCATTCGGGATAGTATGTACCCATGTGTGAGGATGATCGGACGGATATGTATTTCTGATATCGTCAAACGCTTCTTTTTCACTCACGCCGTCCTGATATCTTTTGATTATACGGTCAAGTCTCTCGTAAAGCCTGCTTGTTGTCGGTATTTGCGACATTCCGGCTCGAAGTATTCTTACGGCGTCATCCGTTGCAGCAGCAGCCGCAATACAAGCCGCAGCCCACATTGCGCCGTAAATTCCGTTTTTAGTGTGAGAGATACACGCGTCACGAAACGCCATTTCAGCCGCCGCTTCAGGATCGCCGGGGTTGATGTATCCATAGTAGTCAACTCTGATCTGAGCGCCGATCCATTCTCTGTAAACATTTTTATATGTCGCCGAACGGGGAGGCTCAAAGCCAAGCATCAGGTTTTTATATGCAATTCTTTCCGCTGTGCAGTACGCCTCCTTCGGCTGAGTGGAAAGCCAGACTTCTCCAACATTGTCAGGAGTAAAATCTCTTCCGTGCTTTTCAACAAGAAGCTGAGACAGCGCCGTATAGTTTGTATCGTCATCAGTCGGAGCAAACTCAACATCGTCCGCATAGAC
>JAFSTS010000272.1 GCA_017445685.1 Clostridia bacterium
AATGGGAATCCCCTACGCAAAGAAAAACATCAATGTCATCAGCGTTGCAATCGACGCTCCGCAGGATATTATCAGCGCGCTTTCAGGAAAGCTCGGCGCAATTGACGGCGTGAGCACAAAAACAGCTTTTTCAAATGTTTGACGGGGGCGAAAAAAATGTATGATCCCAAGTCGCTGAAAGCGGAGGAGTTTATCGACGACGGTGAAATCCTCGAAACTCTACGCTACGCAGACGAAAACAAGGATAACCTTGAGCTTATTGAAACGATTCTCAAAAAAGCCGAGGAACGAAAAGGTCTTTCGCACAAAGAGGCTTCAGTGCGTCTTGCGTGCGAGGATGAAAAAATCATAAAAAAAATGTATGACCTTGCCGAGCAGATCAAAAAGGATTTCTACGGCAACAGGATCGTTATGTTTGCTCCGCTGTATTTATCCAACTACTGCGTCAACGGATGTCTTTACTGCCCTTACCACCTGAAAAACACACACATCTCCAGAAAAAAGCTGACTCAGGAAGAAGTCAGGCAGGAGGTCATTGCGCTTCAGGACATGGGGCATAAGCGACTTGCGATCGAAGCAGGCGAAGATCCGGTGAACAATCCGATAGAATATATCCTCGACTGCATAAACACGATCTACTCTATCAAGCACAAACACGGCGCTATCAGACGAGTTAATGTAAACATTGCCGCCACGACGGTTGAAAACTACAAAAAGCTTCATGACGCAGGAATCGGCACATATATTCTTTTTCAGGAAACCTACCACAAGGAAAGCTATGAAAAGCTTCATCCCACAGGCCCGAAGCATAATTACGCTTACCACACGGAAGCTATGGACAGGGCGATGGAAGGCGGAATTGACGATGTCGGTCTGGGGGTTTTGTTCGGACTTGAAATGTACAGGTACGAATTTGCAGGGCTTCTTATGCACGCAGAACATCTTGAAGCCGTTCACGGCGTAGGCCCGCACACGATAAGCGTTCCCAGAGTCAAAAGAGCTGACGACATCGACCCGGACGAATTTGACGGCGGAATTGACGACGACACTTTTGCAAAAATCTGCGCGCTTATCAGAATCAGCGTTCCCTACACGGGAATGATAATCTCAACGAGAGAGTCAAAGGCTGTTCGTGAAAAGGTTATCCGCCTCGGCGTTTCTCAAATCAGCGGAGCTTCGAGGACGAGCGTAGGCGGCTATGCCGAAGAGGAGGACGAGGACGACAATTCAGCACAGTTTGATGTCAGCGACAAGAGAACTCTTGACGAAGTTGTGCGCTGGCTGATGGAGCTTGGATATATCCCCTCGTTCTGCACAGCCTGCTACCGGGAAGGCAGAACAGGCGACAGATTCATGTCGCTTTGCAAGAGCGGCCAGATACAAAACTGCTGTCATCCAAACGCCTTGATGACGCTGAAAGAATACCTTGTTGACTATGCGTCGCCTGAGACGAGAAAAATCGGTGAAGCTCTGATCGAAAAAGAGCTTGAAAATATTCCTAAGGAAAAAGTCAGGGGAATAGCAAAAGAACGAATCGTGAAAATCGAAGAGGGTATCAGAGATTTCAGATTTTAAGAGGGTGAATTTATGCCGCTCAACCAAACGCCTTCGGGCGAAAGGACTCATATTGCGTTTTTCGGCAGAAGAAATGCAGGGAAATCAAGCCTGCTCAACGCCGTAACGAATCAGGACATTGCTGTCGTCTCCGACAAAAAAGGTACAACGACCGACCCTGTGTACAAGGCGATGGAGCTGCTTCCGCTTGGTCCTGTTATGCTCATTGACACTCCCGGTATCGACGACGAGGGTACGCTGGGCGAAAAGAGAGTCAAAAAGGCAAAGCAGGTGCTCAACAAAACAGATGTTGCCGTTCTCGTGTGCGACGGTTCAGAAAAGTTAAGCGAACCCGACAGAGAGCTTGTCAGAATTTTCGAAGAAAAAAGTGTTCCGTTTATAATCGTTTTCAACAAGAGCGATCTTTTAAATAATCAGAAAAACTTAAAAGAAAACGAACTCTTTGTCAGCGCAAAAACAGGCGAAAACATCGAAAAGCTCAAAGAAAAGCTTGCGTCCTTTGCTGTAAAAAACGAAAAGAAAATCGTTGCGGACTTGATTGAAAAAGGCGACACAGTCGTTCTTGTCACGCCGATCGATTCCGCCGCGCCCAAGGGCAGGCTTATTCTTCCGCAGCAGCAGACGATCAGAGACGTTCTCGACGCGCAGGCGGCAGGCTTTGTCACACGCGAGGACGGACTTGAAAGCGTGCTCAACAGCCTGAGACAAAAGCCTAAAATGGTAATTACGGATTCGCAAGTCTTCGAAAAGGTTTCAAAAATCGTGCCAAACGACATTTTGCTGACCTCGTTTTCGATACTGATGGCAAGATACAAGGGTTTTCTCGATTGCGCCGTAAAGGGTGTTGCGAAAATCCCGTCACTAAGAGACGGCGACACGGTGCTTATCTCCGAAGGCTGCACGCACCACAGGCAGTGCGGTGATATCGGAACTCAAAAATTGCCGAAATGGCTATGCGATTTTACGAAAAGGGAGCTCAATTTTGAATTTTCTTCCGGCACGGGATTTCCTGAGGATTTGACGAAGTATGATTTGATAATCCACTGCGGCGGCTGTATGCTCAACGAAAGGGAAATGACTTACAGAATGAATTGCGCTATCGACCAAAACGTGCCTTTCACAAATTACGGCGTGACGATAGCCTGTCTCAATAAAATATTAAAGCGAAGTCTGGAAATTTTCCCCGACCTCGCCGAGATGGTGTAAAACTTACGGCAGCACGAAAAAATGTGCTGCCGTGTTTTTTTATTCTTGTTCTATTTCTATTGTTGTTTCCGGCTCTGTTTCTTCAATTTGCTGCTGCGAAACAGTGACGGGGCCGCCCTGCGCCTGTTCGACGGTATCGTCGCTGTCAGACCCCATGACCGCAAAGGATATGTATGCAAGCCATGCAACGATTATGATCGCAACCTTGGCGGCATTGTTGAGGTTGTTTTCTCTTCTTGTGAGAAGTATCGTCAGCGGTACGGGGAAAATGAATATCCAGCCCAAAACCCAAAGCCACGTCCGTCTTTTTTTCGGATAATAATCGTTTTGATAGGTGTTTGCAACAGGCTGTACGCTTTGCGGAATGTATCCGCAATCGGGGCAGGCGTTTGTGAAATATTCCGTGCCGCAGCGCGGACATCTTTTTGCCTGCTGACCTGCTCTTACTCCGCAGGAGGAGCAAAATTCGCCCTCGAAGACCTTGCCGCAATTTTCACATTTGTTGATAAATTCCTTTGCGCCGCAGGAGTCGCAGGCGGTTTGGGAATCCTTCGCTTCACTGCCGCAATATTTACAAATTTTCATCTTTTCCACCTCAAACTGTCAGCGACGCAATTATTCCCGAATACAAGTCCACAGGATCGTTATAAAAGTTTTCCTTGACCGTTTCAACCTGTATTTTGTCCGCGACAAAAACAGTCAGCTTCATCAGCTCCGTCTTTCCGTCCGAAAGATGGAAGGTGACATTGTAGCCGTCTTCGACTTCCTCAACATCGACCTTGTTTTCCTGCTTTCTGCGCGCAAGAGTGCTGATCCTGATCGCAGAGTTGATAGCCTTTTCCCTGACGGAACGCGGAAGATTTGTCTGGAGCATATCGGCAGCTTCGATTCCTTTTTCTGTGATATAAAGCATTTCTTCGCCGTCGCTTTCCCGACAGGTGATGTTTTCCTGCGAGATCAGCTCGGCTATTGCCTGGCTGACTTCAAAGTAATTTGCAAGCCCCTCCTCCTGCATGACTTCGTTAAGCTGCAGCTTGGAGATCGGGCCGTCGATACTTTTTATGACATAGCAAATAAGTACCTTTATATCCGTTCTGTTTGTAAGTCCACCCGGCTCGATGCCGGCGGCAAGCGCGTCTAAATCCATAATTCTTCCTCCCTAACTCAAATCGTCAAGCTCGTTGTATCCTTTGATCTCTTCGCGTGTTTTGAAAACATATCCGTTCTTTTCAAGGTAATCCATATCTTTAATGGCAAGCCCCGTGCCCCTTGCAACGCAGTTAAGGCTGTCCTCGGCGCAGTAGGTTTTAAGTCCCGTCTGCCCCTCGATGTATTCAGCTATGCCGAAGATGTTGGCGCCGCCGCCGGTGACGCAAATTCCGCTTTTCATCAAATCATTCATCAAGTCGGGCGACACATCTTCAAGCACTCTTGTAATGGCTGCGATTATCCTGCTGAGTTCATCGATCATAGCAAGAAAAACTTCAACCGATGAAACCTCAAAGAAAGTCGGCAGGTTTTCGACATAGTCCTTGCCATGCGCCAATATCGTAACTTCGTCCTGTCTGATGACGGCGCAGCCGATCTGTTTTTTGATTTTTTCAGCGGTTTTTCTGCCGACGATGATGTTTCTCTCGCGCCGCAGATATGTTCTGATAGCTTCGTCCAGCGCATTGCCTGCGCCCCTAACCGATTCGGAAGCAATTACATTTCCCATTGAGATGACTGCAATATCAGTCGTTCCGCCGCCGATATCTACGACCATTATACCCGTCGGGTCATGCACATCAAATCCTGCTCCGATCGCCGCGGCAAGCGGTTCGTCCATCAAACACGCTCTGCCTGCGCCCGAAGCAGTGACAAGGTCAAGGATCACTCGTTTTTCAAGTCCTGTCACGCCTGACGGAGTGCAGATTATCACATTCGGCTTGAAAATCCCAAAGCCGAGTATTTTTTTCAAAAACCATTTGAGAATATGCTGCGTTGCGGTAAAGTCCGACACAACTCCGTTTTCAAGCGGACGGATGACCCTGACCGAATCCGGACATTTTTCGAACATATCGAAAGCTCTTTTCCCGACAGCCATTATGCCGCCCGTTTCGTTGTCGTAAGCTATAGCCGAAGGCTCGGAGAAGACTATCCCTTTGCCCTCAACATATACGATCGTGTTCGTAGTACCAAGGTCGATACCGATGTTCATTCCAAGCATTTCAGTCCGTTTCTCCTCTGAAACCGTTTTTTGTAATTGCCGCCGTCAGCGCGACGACTGTTTTCGCTCCTGCTTTTTTGAGCGCCTTTGAACATTCGCTGAGCGTAGAGCCGGTGGTTTTGTTGTCGTCGCAAACTATTACAGTCCTGCCCTTCAGGTCAACGCCTTTTGCGACTTCAAACGCTCCGATAAGATTACTTCGCCGCTGTATTGCATCCAGCCCGACCTGCGGCGGAGTATCTTTAACTTTTATGAGCAGATTCTTTTTAAATTCTATCTCCGTTTCCTCGGAAATATATTTTGCAAGCATATCCGTCTGGGAAAACCCTCTCTTGCGCTTGCGTCTTTTCCTCATGGGAACTGAAACTATCAAATCCGGCTTGTCGAAAACATATTCCTCTTCAAACGCCTTGACCATTTCAAGCGCAAGGAATCTGCCGTTGTCAACAAAGCCGCTGTATTTGTATTTCATGATACATTCACGAATCGGGCCTTCATAGTAAAACGGAGCGATAAACCGGTCGAAGCTGTAGCTTTCGGCGCTGCATTTGCACATTGATTCCTGCTGGCCGCACTTATTGCATTTCGGGTACGGCACACGACAGCTTTCAACATCACATTCGCCGCACAAAACCATGTTCGGATAAATGACCTTTCCGCAGCAGGCGCACCGCTTCGGAAAAAACAACATCATAAATTTGTCAAGGTTGCTCGTTTTCATCTGTCAAAAACGCTTTGAGCGCCGAATATCTTCTCGTCGTCTTATTGTTCCCTGCCATCAGCCTGACCTGCGCTGAGCTGCCGACGATTATCATCAGTTTCTTTGCTCTAGTAATTGCCGTATAAAGAAGATTTCTGTAGCACAGTCTCGGCGGTGCGTCCATGACCGGCATTATGACCGCCTCAAACTCATTACCCTGGCTTTTATGCACGGTTACGGCGTAGGCTAACTCTATCTCGCGCGCATATTCCATCGGATAGACTGCCTTTCTGCCGTCAAAATCTATCTGCATTGTGGCGTCTGCAAAATTTATCTTTTCAAGAGTTCCGATATCCCCGTTAAAAATGCCCGATCCGTTTTCGTCACCCTTCTTCCAGATTATATCATAATTGTTTTTCGTCTGCATAACCTTGTCGCCCTCGCGCAGGATGTAGCCGGAGACATTTACCTGCTTTTTTGCGCTGTCGGGCGGATTGAGCGACTCCTGCAAAAGCCTGTTTATATTTGCCGTTCCCGTCTCTCCTTTTTTTGACGGACATATCACCTGAATATCGCTTGCCGGCGAAAAGCCGTAAGCCTTGGGCAATCTCTGCACGCAAAGCTCCGCAACGGTTGACGACACCGAATACGGCGTTTTCTTTTCTATCATAAAAAAATCTTTGTCACGCGAAGAAAGATCGATCTCCTGAGAGCTGATAATATTATGTGCGTTGGTTACGATAAGGCTCTCCATTGCCTGCCTGAAAACCTCCGTCAGCGTCACGACAGGCATTGCGCCCGTCTCTATCAGATCCCGCAAAACATTTCCTGCTCCGACCGGGGGAAGCTGGTTGGAGTCACCGACGAGAACGATTCTGCAGCCAAGCGGCAAAGCGTCAAGCAGGCTTGAAAACAGCACAACATCCACCATCGAAAGCTCATCTATTATTACGGCATGAACATTCAGCGGATTTCGCATATTTCTTGCAAAAACCTGCCGTTCTTCACCGTCAAATTCCGCTTCGAGAAGTCTGTGGATAGTCTTGGCTTCCCGTCCCGTCAGCTCCGACATACGCTTGGCGGCTCGTCCCGTTGACGCGCAAAGAGCTACAGTCAGCTCCTGCTTTTCAAATATCTTCAATATTCCGTTCAGCGTAGTGGTCTTGCCCGTGCCCGGACCGCCGGTTAAAATGAGCATACCCTCCTGCGCCGCCGTTTTTATTGCAAGAAACTGCTTTTCTTCATATTTAATATCGTTTTCAAATTCAATTTTCTGTATTTCTTTGTCAAGCGTGCTTTTGCCTGCCGGCGGAAACTTTTTGAGAAGACTTATTCTCGCGGCAATATTTTTTTCGCACTTGAATATGTACGGCAAAAACAGAAATTCTCTTTCCTCGATCTCGCAGGAGACAAGCTGATTCGTTTCAAGAAGCTGCTCGATCGACTCGTCAACCTCCTGACTGTCTGCCGACAAAAGATTTTTTGCCGGGTCGTAGATTCTGTCTCGCGGCACGCAGGTATGACCGTTTGAGAGGTTATGATTGATTATATAAACGATACCTGCCATCGTGCGGCTGTTTTTTTCGAAATTTCCGTCCGAGATGTTCGAAGCGATCTCATCTGCCCTTTCGAAACCTATGCCGATATTTTCGCGGCATAGAAGATACGGATTTTTCTTCACTATATCTACGGTGTTTGCGCCGAATGCCTTAAATGCCCTCAAGCATTCCCGCGGCTTCATGCCGTATTTTTCAAGGGCTATCATGATTTCCCTGACCGCAAACTGCTCGGAAAAATTTTTGGAGATCTCCTCGGCTTTTCTTCTTGAAATTCCTTTGATGGACGAAAGCCTGTCAACATCGTTTTCCAAAACATCAAATGTGTTTTCTCCGAAGGCTTCCACAAGCTTCAGCGCCGTAGACGGCCCAATGCCCTTGACTGCGCCGGAGGACAGATATTTAAGAAGGTCAGCCGTTGTCTTTGGCATTTCCCTTTCGCAAAGTTCAGCCTTGAACTGTCTGCCAAAGGATTTATGAAAGTCCCACCTGCCCGAAATTTTCAGCGTTTCACCGACCTGTGTTTCGGGGAGGACGCCGACGACAGTTACCGATTCATCGCCGGAGGATAATTCAAGCACTGTAAAACCGTTTTCCTCGTTGCGAAAAGAGATATGCTCTACAACTCCGCTCAGCTTTTCAACGCTTCTGTCGTCAAACACCTGACTTCCTCCGTTTCCGTTTTATCCATTCTAAAACCTTATTATACTTCAAATCAATATTCTTTGCAACAAATTTTCAGATAATTGTGCCTATGACGAGCATTTCTTCAAGAGTTTTGTAGGTTTTGTCAAAGTCGTCCGTCTCCTTAACGCCAAGGGAAAGCGCGCTTCTTTTGTAGTTTTCGCAAAACCAGTCCTTGAAGCTGCCCAAATCATCGGCGCACCTTGTGTTGAGTATGCCGTAACCGCAGCAGACGCTAAGCACTTTAGCCATTGTCCTGCTGTTTTCGGGATCGGTGTTTTCGGAACGCCAGTTTATCGCCTTGCCGTTTCCGAGCAGCGCAATTGCATGATGAATATTGTTTTTTTCGCAGAAGTTTACAAGAGCGGAAGTCTCCGGCTCGCTCTCCGCGGCAAATCCTCCGTAACCGCTTGCCGCCGGGCCGAAAATCCCTTTGTTCGCTTCATAAAGCGGTATCTTCTCCCTTTGTGAATTAAAGTTTTTGGAGATATCTACACCCTTTGCGTTTGCATTCCAAAGAGATGTGTCTCCGTCTGATACCCCGCGGACAAAATCCGCATACTCTCCTGCCGCTTCCGCCCCCGAAGACGCGATCTCCATTCCGTCGGGATTCAGGCACGCCACAACGCTCAAACCTCTTGTCAAAAGCGGTGATGAGACATTTACCCCCGAAAGCCTTGATCTGTTCTTAAACGCGCGGCAAAGTCTTTCGACATATTCGAGCAAAACTCTGACCGTCACCGAGTCCCTTGCGCCAAAGCCTCCGACAAACAGCACGGTGTTTTTGTAATTTCCCACGCTCAGCGCGTAAATATCCCGTCCGCAGACGCTTTGTCCGATTTTGCAGTTGGAAACGAAGGGGTATTTCTGAGTGATTTTTTCGATTTTCTCAACAAGATCCCGATAGTAAAATTTTTCGTTCATTTTTTGTCCTCCGCGTTTTATGGCTTACTGCTCTTTTTCATCATAATAAATATTATTTACAAAAATTTTGCGTTATGCTATAATTCAATGTGAATCTGTTGACGGATTTTTTGTAAGCTTATCAACTTGTTAAGGACGGGAAATTTTATGGAGCTTTTTGAAAAAACTTTGACTCAGGATTATAAGTATCGGGGAAAAATAGTCAACCTTCGCGTCGACACAGCCGAGCTGCCGGACGGGCAGGAATGTTTAAGAGAGGTCATAGAACACAATGGCGGCGTGACTGTCTGCGCGGTGAATGAAAACAAAGAGATTTTTCTTGTAAAGCAGTTTCGATATCCTTATAGCGAGGTTGTCACCGAGACTCCTGCCGGAAAGCTTGAAAAAGGCGAAGACCCTGCCGCCGCAGGTATCAGAGAGCTTGAAGAAGAAGCCGGGGTTACTGCCGAAAATTTTGTATTTCTCGGCAAATTTTATCCGTCGCCCGGATATTGCGGCGAGATAATCTATCTTTACGCGGCGTCCGGATTGAAAAAAACTCAGCAGAACCTTGACGAAGACGAGTTTTTAAATGTTGAAACGATTTCACTTGACAGCGCGGTTTCAAAGGTTTTATCCGGCGAAATTCCCGACGGAAAGACGCAGGCTGTTATTCTCAGAACTGCAATGATGATCGAAAAAGGCGAATTTCAATTTTAAAACACACGGAGGATTTCTTATGCAGAACAAGTGGTACAAGGATGTAGTCGTCTATCAGATTTGGGCAAGAAGCTTCTGCGACGGCAACGGCGACGGAATCGGCGACCTTTACGGCGTTTACGAAAAGCTTGATTACATCAAATCTCTCGGAGTTGATATAATCTGGTTTTCACCTATCTACCCAACGCCGAACTGCGACTACGGCTACGATATTTCGGATTATCGGAACATCAACCCCGAATTCGGCGATCTTGAAATTTTCAAAAAAGTGCTTGACGGCGCTCACGAAAGAGGCATGAAGGTCATCATGGATCTTGTCGTCAATCACACTTCAACGGAACACGAATGGTTTAAGGAAAGCAAAAAAGGCGACGACAATCCTTACCACGACTACTATTTCTGGCGCAAGGGCAGGGGCAAAAACGGCAAGAAGCCGCCAAACAACTGGCTTTCGCTTTTTGAGGGCGGTGCTTGGGAATATAACGAAGACCTTGCCGAATACTATCTTCATGTCTTTGCCGTCGGTCAGGCCGATCTTAACATGGACAACCCGAAAGTCCGCGAAGAAGTCAAGGGTATCCTGAAGTTCTGGCTGGACATGGGCGTTGATGGATTCAGAGAAGATGTCATCACATTTATTTCAAAAAAAGAAGGACTGCCAAACGGTTTTCCGCTTCCCGTTGCAACAGGTTACAAAAACTATGTCAACGGCCCTCATACCTATGAATATCTCAAAGAATTCAAGGACGATGTTTTGAGCAAATACGACTGCTTTGTTGTCGGCGAATCGCCTATGGTAAACATTCAGCGCGCTCTTCAATACACCACGGAGGGTGACGGTCAGGTGCTTCAAATGATGTTCTCGTTTGATCATATGTGCGCCGATTGTTTCATGATCGACTATGTGTCAACTCCGTTCAGCCTCAAAAAAATGAAAAAAGCTTTCTCCAACTGGCAGAACACGATCAACGGCACAGGCTGGAATTCGCTTTACATTGAAAACCATGACCACGCAAGAGTCATCAGCCGCTACGGCAGCGAAAAATACAGAACCGAAAGTGGAAAAACACTTGCGGCAATGTATATGCTTCAGCAGGGAACGCCGTACATATATCAGGGTCAGGAGATCGGTATGACAAACACGAAGTTTGAAAAGATCGACGACTGCCTTGATGTCGCAACTCACAACGCATACAACATTTTCAGGAAATTCCGCTTCTCTGAGAAATTCACGATGAAGCAGATCAACAAAGGCACTCGTGAACACTCGAGGACTCCCGTTCAGTGGGACGACAGCGAAAATGCAGGATTTTCAAGCGGTACGCCGTGGTTCAAGGTCAATGACAACTATGAACAGATAAATGTTGCCTGCCAGGAAAACGATGAAAATTCACTGCTCAACTTCTACCGCAAGCTGATCTCTTTCAGGAAAGAAAATCTTCCTCTTCTTCGCGACGGATCGTACCATGAGCTGATGAAAAACAGCAGAAGCTTTTTCGTTTACGAAAGAAAAAACAACGGCGAAAAGCTTCTTGTCATCGCAAACTTCAAAGAGAAACCCTGCAAATTTAAAGCTCCTGCCGGATATGACCTGACAAAAGGACAGCTTGTTTTGTCAAACTACGACGATAACCCGATTGAAAACAATTCTTTCACAACAAGACCTTACGAGCTGAGAGTATATAAGTTTTAACAAAAAACCCACCCGATTCGAGAATGAACCGGGTGGATTTTTTACCACTTGACTTCCCATCTGGAGGACATTTCACCCATGTGAATCGAGTCGTCTTGTTGAGTGGTGTTTCGTTTTGTTGATTTTTTGATTCTTTCGTTAAGAAGTCTTTCGTGCTCTTCGCTGTCAAACGGTATTTCGACCGTTTCACCTGTCCAGTCCGAAAGGTGAATGGCATTTGAGATCGTCAGACCGTTTATCCCCTCGATTCCGGGAGAAATAAGCTTTTCGCCTTTAGATATGGCGTTGATGAAATTCTGAACGATCGCAATATGTTCTTCGCCGTAAGGCAGTTGAGGCAGGACAAGCTCCTCATATTTGAACTTGACTTTTTCGGCGTATTCTTCATTTGAAAAGTATCGGTATTCAGGTTCGGGAATATCCGTTTTCCATAACCTTATTTTTCCGTCTTCCAGAATCATTTTGCCTTTTGTGCCGGATATTTCAAGGTGGTTTGTTCCCGGATTTTCGCCTGTCGATGAAATGAAAACTCCGCTTGCGCCGTTTTCAAATTCGAAATAAGCCGTAACATCGTCCTCGACTTCGATATCATGATATTTGCCGTATTTGCAATTGCCCTTGACTTTTTTGGGCACTCCGACTATCCACTGCATGATATCAATATTGTGCGGACACTGGTTTGCAAGAACTCCGCCGCCCTCGCCTTTCCATGTCGCCCGCCATGCGCTCGACTCATAATACTGCTGCAAACGATACCAGTTTGTAATTATCCACACAAAACGCACAAGCTCTCCGATCTCGCCGCCTTTGAATATTTCGCGCGCCTTGTTGAAAACGGGGTTTACCCGCTGATTGTGCATCACAACGAAAACCTTGCCGCTTTTTTCTGCAATTTCATTGAGCTTTTCCGCGCTTTTTGTCGTGACGCCTATCGGCTTTTCGCTCAGAACGTGAAGTCCGTTTTTAAACCCACATTCAGCGACGACCGGATGAAGCGGATGGGGAACCGACGCTATGACCGCGTCGATTTTCCCGGAGGTGATCATCTGCTCAAAGCTGTCAAAAAACTCGACGCCTTTCAGGTGCTCCTTTGCCCAGACCTTTTTTTGAGGGTCAATGTCGCACACAGCCGCAAGAGAAGCTCCTTTTATTTTTTTGCTGTAGAGGTTGGTGGCGTGCATTGAGCCTATATTGCCGATCCCGACGACGCCCACTCTGATATCATTCATATTTTAAACCCTTGTCCTCCAAGACTGACTTGAGGGAATTGACTGCCGTGTCAAAGGCCTCTTCTTTGGTTTCAAAAGTATACTTGTGTTTTACCGCTTCATGCTGAAGATTCGAAAGCCCTTCAAAAACCGTCAGGTGAGGCTCAAGCGTAAGGAAACGGTCTTTTTCGGATTTGGAAGCATAGTCGGCAATTATTTCGCCCAATCGTCCGTCGCCCTTTCCGGCAGGAACAATCTGTTTCGTTTCTTTAAGCGCGTCTTTGATGTGAAGATATTCAAAATTACCCTTCAAAAGCTTGAACGCGTCAAAAGCGTCGTTTCCCGTTACGATGAAGTTTGCCGGATCGAAAACAGCGTCAAGCTCAGGAATGTTTTTGAGCAGGTCTTCACACTCCGCAGCGCTTTCGCCGTAGATGTCAGCCTCGTTTTCATGGCAGGGAACGATTCCGTTTTGTCTGCAATATTCCGCCATTTTTCCGACGCGGTCAATGACTTCGTTTCTATACTGCTTTTTGTCTTCACCTTTAGGGATATAAAAGCTGAAAAGACGAATCAGTTTTGTCTCATAAACGCCTGCAAGCTCCACACATTTTTTGAGAAAGTCAAAATGAGGCTCAAAATCGTCCGTTATCTGAATTTTTCCGACAGGTGAGCCGAGAGCCGAAACGCTGATTCCGTTTTCACGGTAGATTTTTGCAAACTCTTTTGATTCTTCCACGCTGTAATCGTAGGCGGATTTATTGTTGATTCCGCGAAGCTCGATATATTTCATCGAATTTCTTTTCAGAGCGTCTATCTGCCCCATGATTTCGGGAGAGGATTCATCGGCAAACGCCGTAAGATTAAATTTCATTTTTATCATGTCTCCTTAAAGTTCTTGTCTTGTTGTCAAAGCTTTTATACGCCTGAATATGCTGAGAATCCGCCGTCTATCGGGATAACGACTCCCGTAACAAAGCTCGAAGCTTCATCATCAAGCAAAAATCTGACTGCGCCCATAAGCTCTTTGGCGTCGCCGAAGCGTCCCATCGGAGTTGCGGCAAGAATTTTACCTGTTCTCTGAGTCGGAGTTCCGTCGTCATTGAAAAGAAGCTTTTCGTTCTGCTTTGTAACAAAAAAGCCGGGAGCAATTGCGTTGACTCTGATGCCTGTTCCTGCAAAGTGAACGGCAAGCCACTGAGTAAAATTCGAAATTGCAGCTTTTGCTCCGCTGTAAGCAGGGATTTTTGTAAGCGGAGTATAGGCGTTCATGGAGGAGATGTTGAGAATACATCCTTTCTCATTTGCCGTAAAATCCTGAGCGAAAACCTGAGTCGGAAGAAGTGTTCCAAGGAAGTTGAGGTTGAAAACGAATCCTACGCCCTGAGGATCAAGATCAAAGAACGAGACGACCTCCTTGTTTTCAATGTCGCCCTGTTCAAAATATTCCTTAGTCGTCGTGCCTTTGGGGTTGTTTCCGCCTGCGCCGTTAATAAGTATATCGCACTTGCCGAATTTTTTAAGAACTTCTTCGTGCGATTTTTCAATGCTTTCGCGGCTGAGAACATCTGTCTTGAGCGCTATGGCTTCGCCGCCGTTTGCGTTTATCTCTTCTGCAATTTCCGACGCTGCTTCAAGATTTATGTCAAGAAGCGCTATTTTATGGCCGTCGGCTGCAAGCTCTTTTGCAAATCCGCCGCACAAAACTCCGCCTGCTCCTGTGATAACAATAACTTTTTTATCCATCGTTTTTTCCTCGTTTCTTTTTTCACTCGGAAAGTCCGAGCTTTGTTTTTATATTTTCGCCGCTGATCTTCCTTGCGGCTTTGACTGCGTTTTCAAACGGTCCGTATTCTCCGCCGTCAATTTTTTCGGCAATAAAACCGGCAAGTATTCTTCTGAAATAATCATGCCTTGCGTAAGACAGGAAGCTTCTTGAATCGGTGAGCATTCCGTAAAAAGTGCTCAAAGACGCTGTTTCGCTGTAGATTTTAAGCTGCTCCCTGATTCCGCTCAGATGATCGCAGAACCACCATGCCGCGCCGAGAGAAACATTTCTGAACGAGCGAATACCCGTTGCGATCTGATAATACATCGTCGGATTGAGCGTGTAAACTATCGTGTCGGGAAGCGCGTCGTTTTCGTCCATTTTGTCAAGCAGCGCCGTCAGCGCGCCAACGGAAAATGCTTCGCCCACACAGTCTCCGCCTGCGTCTTTTCCTACACCTTCAAGAAGCCGTGAAGACGCATTTCTCTTGACGGCAAGATGAAGCTGCATGATCATCGAATGCTTTTTGTAAACAGACGCAAGGAAAAGATAGATGTTCGATATAAATTTGTCAAAGTCCCCTTGTGCGACATCTTCGCCCGAAAGAACATTCTTGAACACCTCGTCAGCTTCTTCATCGGTGCCGATGCAAAGAGGAAATCTTTCGATTCCGACATCGGTCATTTTGCAGTCCATTGAAGCAAAGAACTCTATTCTTTTTTCAAGCGCCTTTTTCAAGCTGTCAAGGTCTTTGACTTCGACTCCGGAAACCTCCGACAGCTTTTTGATGTAAGACAGATATGTTTTTTCTCTGTACAGGAAAAGGTTATCTGTTCGAAACGAGGGCGAAACCTTCGTTGAAAAAGTTTTATCCCCGCGGATCTTTTCGTGGTATTCAAGGCTGTCGGTGATATCGTCTGTCGTGGCAATATAGGCGACATTTGACATCTCGATAAGCTTTCTTGCAGAGAGCTTTTTTTCTTTGATGAGCCTGTTTGCCTTTTCCCAGACAGCAGGTGCGCTTTCAGTCGTAAGAGGCTCATTTACTCCGAAAAACTGTTTAAGCTCCATGTGCGTCCAGTGATACAGCGGACTGCCCACTGCACCCTCCACGGCTTGGGCATATTTCAGGAATTTTTCCTCGTAGCTTTTACTTCCCGTAATATATTCTTCGTCGATCCCGACGCTTCTCATCAGCCTCCACTTATAGTGGTCTCCCGCAAGCCACATTTCGCCGATATTATCAAACTGCGTATCCTCATAGATCTCTTTCGGGGAAAGGTGGCAATGATAATCTATAATCGGAAGGTCATTATTTGCCGAATACAACTTTTCGGCGCTTTTGTTTTTAAGCAAAAAAGACATAACGCTCGCCTGACTTATTCGTTTATATATTTTATTATATTGAATTTTTTATCCAAGTCAATTGCATAAAAATAATAAAATGTTGCTTATTTGGTAAAAATGATATATCATTATTAAAAAGGGGTGATTGCATGCAGATCGTTTCGGAATATGAAAGCAGTACTGTAAGAGTACAGCATATGCGGTCCCTGCATCCTTATGAGGATGATTTTTCCATGCATGCGCACAACACCAATGAAATTCTTTTCTTTCTGAACGGCGACGCGACATAGATGGTCGAGGGAAAAGAGTATAAGCTTGTTTCCGGCTGTATCATGCTTATGATGCACGGCGAAGCGCATATGCTTAAGCTTAAGTCTGATACGCTTTACGAGAGGATAGTTATAAATTTTACCGACGATTTTCTGCACGATCCCGCGTTATGCGAAGGGCTTTTAGAGCCATTTCTTAAGAAGCCGCTCGGAAGCGACAATTATTTTGA
>JAFSTS010000273.1 GCA_017445685.1 Clostridia bacterium
ATATGTGACGAAACAGGCTTCGGTGTTTTCAACCGGTTTCTTTGCGTCAAAGGAAAAAGGTGTTGTCCTTTCGTCACCCTGCTGAATTTCCATTTTGGAAAAATCAATACTTCTTCTGTTGATTCTTGAAGGTGTTCCCGTTTTAAAACGCCTTGTTTTTATACCAAGCTCATTAAGCGCGACAGAGAGCCTGTTTGCAGGAAACATTCCGTCAGGGCCGCTTTCGTAGGAGACATCTCCGACATAGATTCTTCCGCCGAGGAAAGTTCCCGTTGCGAGTATGACGCATTTTGCCGTATATTCAGCCTCAAGGTGAGTCGTCAGACGCCAGTTGTCTCCATCTCTTTTAAGATCAACGATTTCAGCCTGCCGCAGGTCGAGCTTTTCCTGCTTTTCAAGCGCGTGCTTCATATATTGAGAATAACAGCGTCTGTCGATTTGGGCGCGAAGGCTGTGAACGGCAGGGCCTTTTCCGAGGTTTAACATTCTGTTTTGCAGAGTGTTGTGATCGGCAGCTTTGCCCATTTCGCCGCCGAGAGCGTCGATTTCACGCACGAGATGACCTTTTGAAGTGCCGCCGATAGACGGGTTGCAGGGCATATTTCCGACCCAGTCAAGAGAAACGGTAAAAACGCAGGTGTCACAGCCAAGCCTTGCTGCCGCAAGACCTGCTTCGATACCTGCATGACCTGCGCCGAT
Organism: Clostridia bacterium; assembly: GCA_017445685.1. The sequence continues at coordinate 700 of JAFSTS010000273.1, forward strand.
AACGGCAACATCATAATGTTTTGCAAAATACTTCATTTTATATCCTCAATCCAAATAGACGCTCATGTATTCCTCAAGACAGAGGTTTTTCTCTTTCATTTCTTTTGCGGCGTTGACTCCGACAAACCGCCAGCAGTACGGCTGATGATCCATGCCGGTAAGCTTTTCCCTGCCTTCGGGATAGCGAAGAACAAAGCCGTAATTATGCGCATTTTCTGTCAGCCATTTGTATTCTTCTGTTTTGGAAAAATCACCGTCTTGTGAAACAATGTCAACTGCAAGACCTGCGTTGTGGTCGCTGCACCCGGGAGGACAAACAGATTTCAGCGCATTGTTGACGATCGTTTTTTTGTCCGTTTTAACAGGCTCAATATAATTTCCCTGTGCGTCGTATGAGCCGCCGTTTGCGTATTCCTGCGCAGCAATAACTTCGAGATCGTATATTTTATCTTCAAACAGTCTGCGCTGACTTTCAAAATTTCTGTATCCGGAATATGCAGTAAGCGTCAAACCTGATTTTAGCGCGTCAATATACATCGAATCAAACGCTTTAGCCGCGACGCTTTCAAGCCTTACGGAAGTGCCCGTCAGAAACTGCAAGTCAAGCTCATAATTTGTCGGCAGAATATAATTTTTGTTCAAAAGCAAAAGATTCCATCCGTTTTTGCTCAATTTTGCAGGGGAGGGGGAGATGCCATAGGCAGAATATTCATCCTTGAAAGTAAAGTCGTATTCATGAACATCAGTGATAAAGTCAACATCTTCGGCGACAGTGCCGTTTTTATCCGACCAATAAGTTGCCTTGTTCACAGCGGTTGATTCTTCGGGTGATTTCGGAACGCTTTTTCGAGGGAAAACAAGCGCAATGATCAGTCCAATGATTGAGAAAGCAATAATACCGATATATATTCGAAAAAGAAGATCGCGAAGATTCTTCGGCTTCAGCCGGTTTTTCAGTTTCACACCGTCACCCCCATAAAAAAATAATAGAAAAAACCGTATACATATTATAATATATAAGCAAAAGATTTTCAACGCTGAAAGAGTCTTGAAGGCACAATTTGTACAAATATTTTATTATTTTTTTATGCAAATGTCAAATTTTAATAAACTTGCAAGAAAATTCACAAAAAGGGTTGAAATCATGCATAAAAGTAGTATAATGATGAATAACAAAAGAAAATATTCATCCGAAAAAATCGGAAATGCTGAATACACGGAGGCTTAAAAATGAAGAAAGAAATCAAAAAAGTTGTCCTTGCATATTCGGGAGGCCTGGACACATCAATAATCATCCCGTGGCTGAAAGAAAACTATAATAACTGCGAAGTTATAGCTGTTTCAGGCGATGTCGGACAGGGTGCAGAGCTTGACGGACTTGAAGAAAAGGCTATCAAGACAGGCGCTTCAAAGCTTTATATCGAGCACCTGACCGATGAATTTATCAAAGATTATGTTTACCCGACAATCAAGGCAGGGGCAATTTATGAGGGAGAATATCTTCTCGGAACATCTTTTGCCCGTCCGCTTATTGCAAAGAGGATCGTTGAGATCGCAAAGGCAGAGGGCGCAGACGCTATTTGCCACGGCTGTACCGGCAAAGGCAACGATCAGGTTCGTTTTGAGCTTGCAATAAAGGCTTTTGCGCCTGATATGGAAATAATTGCTCCGTGGAGAACATGGGAGTTCAAGTCCAGAGAGGAAGAGATCGAATACGCTGAGAAGAAAGGTATTCCGTTGAAAATCAACAGAGAGACAAATTATTCCAAGGATAAAAATATTTGGCATCTTTCTCACGAAGGACTTGACCTTGAAGATCCGGCAAACGAGCCGACATACAATAAACCCGGCTTTTTGGAGATGGGCGTTTCTCCCGAAATGGCGCCCGACAAGCCGGAATATATCACTGTTTCCTTTGAAAAAGGCGAAGCTGTTGCGATCGACGGTGTGAAGATGAATCCGACGCAGATCGTTGAAAAGCTCAATGAAGTCGGCGGCAGAAACGGGATCGGTCTTTGCGACCTTGTTGAAAACAGACTTGTCGGAATGAAGTCGAGAGGCGTTTATGAGACTCCCGGCGGAACGATCCTTTACAGAGCGCATCAGGTGCTTGAGACGATCTGCCTTGACAGAGACACCCAGCACTATAAAGCTCTCATCGCTCAGCAGTATGCCGATCTTGTCTATTTCGGAAAGTGGTTTACGCCTCTGCGTGAAGCTCTTCAGGCTTTCGTCGATAAAACTCAGGAAACTGTTACAGGCGACGTAAAATTCAAGCTCTATAAGGGTAACATCATTAACGCAGGAACGACTTCTCCATACTCGCTCTACAGCGAAGATTTTGCGACCTTCGACGCAGACGATGTTTATGACCAGAGCGACTCCGCAGGTTTTATCAACCTCTACGGACTTCCCATTAAGGTCAAAGCTCTCCTCGACAGAGAAAGAGAAAATAAACAGGGTAAATAACAAGAAAGCGCCTGAGGTGCAGAATGTCGCTTTCGATTCCGCCATCGCCGTTGCCCGACGGCGAGTCGCCGCTGACAAGCCGTATCGGTGTTTATCGGAATTTTTACCGAAGTGCGCGAGCAGGAAGTATTATTTAATAATGGCTCCCTTGTGTAAAGAGAGCTGGCGGCGTGTCGCCGCTGACAAGCCGGGGAAATGTTTATCGGTCTTGCGGCTATGTGCGCGAGCCGGCGGCAGGTTGCTTCCTTTCAAGGCTTCCCCTTGAGGGGAAGCTGAATGCGACCGTCGGGAGCAGACTGATGAGGTGGAAAACTCAAAATTACATCTTGCTTTATTATGCTTGCTTCGCAAGCTACACCTCATCCGCCTCGTTCCTCGGCACCTTCCCCTCGAGGGGAAGGCAAGAACGGTTACTGCAAAGCCGTTGGTTTCATCTGAATCCACGGGCGGATGATATCCGCCCCTACAGGATTCGATTGAAGCCGTCGGTGAGTTTTGAAATTGAAAACCACTCCGAAGTTACTTGCGGCAAACTATATATCATCACTCAAGGGGAAGGCTTAGGGGGAGTTTAATATACGCGAAAGGGCGGCTGATCATCAGTCGCCTTTTATAATTTGTATCGAAATCCGGCTGTTTTTAATGTCTTCGAGGGTTATCGGTCTGCATTAAGATATAGTCTGTGCTGACATTATAAAGCTTCGAAAGCCTTACAAGTATCTCGTCTGTCAGCGGTTGAACTTCCGTTTCAATGTAGCTGTATTTTCGCTGTGTAATACCGATTTTTTCTGCAACCCTCTGTTGAGTCAGGTCGTGGTCTTCGCGCAAATCTTTTATTCTGCTTTTCATAAATATCACCGACTTTATTTTATAATAGATAAATTTTATCTATTGACATTTAGATATATTTTATCTATAATATTGCCCGTTAGATAGAATTTATCTAAAAAAGAGCAGATATTCGTATGCATTTTATTTTAGGACGAAAAGGAATGAAAGGAAAAATGAGCAAAACTTTTAAGCGAATATTGTGCAGTTTGTTGGTAGTAATGATTTTTATTTAAGTAAATCTTCATAAGTGATTTCAAAATATTTTTTAAAAAAGACAAGCTCAATGTCTGTCACAAACCTTTGACCGGACTCTATACGCTGAATTGCATTTTTGTCTATGTCAAGACCGAGAAGTTGAAGTCTGTCGGCAAGCTCCCTTTGAGAAATGCGTATCTCTTTTCGGAATTTGGCAATATTCTTTCCGCAAATATTGTTTTTGTTGTCATTTGTTTTGTTGATAAACATATAATTTCCCCCATTTTGACATTTAGTGCTTGTCAATAATAAAATTATATGTTATAATAATGCCTGACATGACACTTACTGAATGTCAAAAATACAGAGCGACGAGATTTTCGGTTGATTATTCTCGTTGTTTCAAAAAATTCATCAAAAAGGAGAACAAAAAAATGGTAAAGACAAAAATGACAAAAAGAATCCTATGCGTTTTGTTGTCGCTGATCTTTGTTGCTTCGGCATTTATGGGATTACAGATGACCGCTGAAGGCGCAACAAACCCTTACAATTATTATGCAAAAGACGCCAGCGGAAACTGGGCGAACTGTACTTGGTGGGCGTGGCAGTTGGCTTACGACAACACAGGTGTGGCTCTCCCTGGATGGGGAAATGCGGGAACTTGGTATAACAGCGCAAGAAACGCAGGATATTCCTGCGGAACTACGCCTGCCGTCAACTCAATAGCTGTCAAAAGCAGTGGAACGTACGGACACGTTCAGTTTGTAACCGCCGTATCCGGCAGTCAGATTTATGTTAAGGAGGGAGGATATAGAGGTACGTCCAATGGTTATCATGAAGGATGGACTTCAACAAGCGGGGTAATAGGATATATTTATCTTAAATCAAGCGATACAACTCCGCCAGCCGTGGACGACCTTCATGTTGGAGAATTCTTTGACAGTCAATTTACCGTAATGGCACACGTTACTGATGTAAATGGAATAAAATCCGTACGCTACGCAGTTTGGACGGAAAAAGACGGACAGGATGATCTGATTTGGTACGAAGGACATGACACCGACGGCAACGGGTATTTTTGGACACATATAAAATATTCTGAACATAATAACGAAAAAGGAAAATACATAATTCATATTTATGCCTATGACACAGCCGGAAATCTTACGAAGCTTGGAATTACTTTCAACCATGGTTCAGAAATGAAATCGGGTTATGCGCGCACTATTCCCGATGGCGATTATGTTATTGCAAGCGCAGTAGGAAATTACTATCTGGACATTTACGGTACAGAACTTCCTGCGGCAGAAGGTAGACAGATAGACATATGTCAAAAAACAGGTGCTTGGACGAACATAGGTATTTTTGAAATATGGACTTTGAAGTATAATTCCGACGGTTTTTACAGTATTTATCAAAAAGGGACGAGCGTTTCACTTGATGTTCCTAATGCAACGGTATGTAGTAAAACAAAACTGCAAACCCATAACGCAAATGGATCAACAGCACAGAAATTTGCAATTTCAAAGATAGATAGCGGTAATTACAGGATACAAGCCAAGTGTAGCGGTCTCTCTTTAGACGTTTATGAAAGACAAGCCGTAACAGGTACTCCAGTTATTCAAGACGAGTGGCATGGTGGAACAAATCAGCAGTGGTACTTTATCCCATATAAACCGTCAGTTTCATCGTCGGACAAAGTTGCTTCAACCGTATATAACGGTCACGAATATACCCTATACAAAAAACTGATGACATGGAACGATGCAAGGGATTGGTGCAAAAATCAGGGCGGCAACCTCGTGACGATCACATCTTCCGGCGAACAATCGGCAGTTGAATCACTTATGACCAAAGCGTCAAATTGGATATGGCTCGGCGCAACAGACGAAGCAAGCGAAGGCACATGGAAATGGGTTACGGGAGAATCGTTTACCTATTCCAAGTGGGGAGGCGGACAACCTGACAATACGGGGAACGAAGATTATATGCATCTGTATTTGGACGGAAAATGGAACGATATTCCCGACTACGACGGACGATGCGAATACTTCATTCTCGAAAAAACGCATACCCACACTTCCAACAGCGGTACGATAACAACACAGCCGACTTGTACTCAGACGGGTGTTAAGACATACAAATGTACAACTTGCGGAGCAACGGTAAAAACCGAAACAGTTTCTGCTCTCGGTCATACCGAACCCGACGGAAATGGCAACTGCACACGTTGCGGCGCACACATTAAAGACATTGTAAACCCCGATGCTTGTCCCTATTGCGGACAAGTCCACGACGGAATATTCGGCAGGATAGTAGCGTTTTTCCACAAAGTGATTTATTTGATAGATCAATTGTTCTGACAAGAGAAAAGAGTTATCATATACATCGGCTCTCCTGAAAATGGGGAGCCTTTTTAAGCCGTATAAATGATTATCTGACAGCATGATTGATGAATCAGATTAAACTTGTTGAAACGCTTTTTCTGTTGTAGGGGCGGATATCATCCGCCCGCAAATGACAGGAAAATACTGTTTGATACACAAAAAATGTTTTAGTTTTCTACTTTCAAGTAAGTGATAATAATATGCGAATTACTGCCGTTACCCACGGGCGGATGATATCCGCCCCTACTTGGTTTGATATGCAGAAAAACGAAAAATCTGATTATAATTTCATGGCTATAAGCGCAAAAAAGACTTCCGTTTTTGAAGGAAGTCTTTTCGCTACAGGTCGTCTGCTCATTTCCGGCTAAAAAACAAAAATGCTCCTGCCGAAAAGCAGGAGCTTTTACATACCTTCTTATTTCGCGTTTTTGTAATCTATCAGCAGTCTGACGGCTTTCGGGATAACGCTTGGGGTGCGTATGAATCCGAAGACACGGCGCAGAGTTTCTTTGAAAGTATATTCTCCGCCGCCGAAATCTTTTTGAGTCAGAATACCTCTGTGAAGCATTTTGTCAAAAAGCTCAGCGCCTGCGTTCAAAAGGAAATTTTTTTCCGCGTCGCTTTTCTTTCGGGAATTTCCGATCTTTTTGAAATACTCGTTTTCATATTTTTTCAGAGATTCTTCGCTGAAATCGCCGTCACCAATGTTTATTACAGTCTCAGCGAGGATTTTTCCTGCGCGCATACTTATCGTCATTCCCGACCCGGACAGAGGCTCGACCATCGCCGCGCTGTCGCCGACGGCGGCATAACCGCTGCACACAAATTTTCCCAAAGCCTTTCGGACGGGGATACGGCAGATTTTTCCGCCTCGAAGGAGATTATCGGAAAGACAGTCGAAATCTTTTTTGAAGTCGCTTAATGCCTCGTCTATGTCCTTTTGAGTCAGCTTTCCGAAATTGCCGACAAGCACGTCAACGCAGTCATTTTCCGTGATCAACCAATCCATACCTTTCCTGCCGCAATGGTAAAAGAAAATCGAATATTTCGGTGAAGTAAAATAGCCGCTTTTTCTTTTAAAAATTGCCCGGTAGGCTGTGAAAATCTCGCTGTCTTGGAACTCCCGTTGAATCCCAGAGCTTTCGGGCAGACTTTTGCGGACAGGGGAATCTGCTCCGGCTGAATCGATCACAAGGTCGCCGTAGACGATTTCAGAAATATCGGGATAGGCGATTTCAAGTCCTGCAACCTTATTGTCTTCAATAACAGCGCGAATTACATTGACGCCGAAAACAAGCTTTACTCCGCTTTTTTCCGCGGCAGAGAGCAGATGGTTGAGGACATCTTTTCGCTCAATGCTTACGCACGGACTGTCCGGGGCAAAATTATGGACAAGCTTTATATCTTTTCCCGGCCCGAAAAAAGCCGTGTCGTAAAAATAATCGACATTACAGTCGGGCTCATCAAGACCGGCTGAACTAAAGGTGGAGACATCGACAAAGTCGCGCCAGTCGTACCCCATGTTTTCACGATCGTTTTTTTCATAAAC
>JAFSTS010000274.1 GCA_017445685.1 Clostridia bacterium
GAAGCCGGAAGTGAATTTGTGTTTTCACACCTTGCGAAGCTGAAAAAATTAAAAGGCATAGACCTCTGTATTGCAAACGGCGAAAATTCCGCCGCAGGCAACGGCATACTTCCGCATTCAGCCGAGCGGCTGTTTGACAGCGGAGTCGATGTGATAACTACGGGCAACCATGTTTTTCGCAGAAGAGAGGTGTATTCTTTCCTTGACGAATGCGAAAGAATAATCAGACCTGCAAACTATTCCCCGTCAACTCCGGGAAAGGGATATTGCGTTGTCGATATGGGCAGGTGCAAAGTCTGCGTGGTGAATCTTTCGGGAAACTACGGACTTGACGGCGCAGACAACGCGTTTTCCTGCGCTCAGAAGCTTCTTAAAGAGCTTGAAAACGAGAAGATAATTGTCGTCGATTTTCATGCGGAAGCCACATCGGAGAAGAGAGCCATGGGCTTTTTCCTTGATGGAAAAGCGTCCGTTGTTTTCGGCACTCATACCCATGTTCAGACAGCGGACGAGCAGATTCTTCCAAACGGCACAGGCTATATGACCGATGTCGGAATGTGCGGCGTGATCGACTCCGTTCTCGGTGTCAAAAAGGAGATCATAGTCAAAAAAATGCTCGACAATCTGCCGGCAAGATTCGATGCAGCAAGCGGCGAATGTATGATAAACGGCTGTATTTTTGAAGTCGATGAAAAGACCGGCAAATGCCTCAGCGTTGAGAGGCTGAATGTGAAATAAGTAAAAACGGCGGTGAGATAAATTTTGAAAAAAACAGTTTGTCTTTTGCTTTGCCTCGTGATTTTGCTCACGGGCTTTTCGTCGTGCAAAAAAGGCGGCAACGATCCCGAATCGAACAATATGGACGATTCTGTTTCGATAAAGCTTCCCGTATCTTTTGTTGATTCGTTTGACCCATATCTGTGTGAAACTGCGTTCAATTCCCAGCTTTCAATGCTTTTGTACGACGGACTGATAAAAGTTGAGGACGACCTGACTTATAAAAACGCTCTTGCTTCCGGGGTCAATGTCCAAACGGGAGAAATTACCGTTACCGTCAGAAATGACGCATATTTCAGCGACGGAACGAGAGTCAGCGCAAGGGATGTTGTCGCTTCCTTTGACAGAGCCAGGGAGTCAGACCTTTATTCCGCAAGGCTTTCAAACTTCGATTCTGCAGTTTCCTCAGGCGACGCAGTTGTCGTTTTCAAAACTGTCAGGGAAGATATTTATTGCGTAAACTGCCTTGATTTTCCCATAATCAAGTTTGATTTTTCAAAGAAGGACGACGAATCAGACGATGAAACAAAAGCCGCCGAGGACGAGCTTGGAAACTCTATCGGGACAGGCAGATATAAATTTGACAGCACCGTTGCCGATTCGCTGACCATGAACGAATACTGGTACGGCGAAGAACTGCCGAAAATCAGAAGAATAAAGCTCGTCAACCTCATTGATGCAGGAGCGGCTGTTGAAAGCATGGAAACGGGCAACATATCTTTTCTTTTTCAGGATCTTTCCTCAGGTGTGTTCAACCGCGTAAATGCGCAGACATCTGAGATTCTGATGACGAATCTTGTTTTTCTCGGCGTAAATGCTTTCAGCAAATGCCTTACAAAGCCTGAGGTCAGGCAGGCAATTTCTCTCGTAATAAACAAGCAGAATATTGCCGAAAAATCTTTTCTCGGATATGCCGAGGTTGCAAAGACTCCGTTTTATCCAAAATGGAACAGCCTGACATCTCTTTATTTTGACAAGACGGACGAAAAAGAGAATCTGCTTGAAGCTAATCATCTGCTTGACAGGGCGGGATATTCAGAAACGAACAATCTCGGTATGCGGTCCTCCGAGGAGGCTTCGCTGAGCCTGCTTGTCAATTCCGACAATCCTTACAAGTCTGCCGCCGCGGACGAAATTGCGGCAAACCTTAAAAGCGTCGGCTTGAGCGTGAGTGTGAACAAAGTGGATTTTGAAACATACAAAAGCGAGCTTGCAAACGTCAATTATGATTTGTACATCGGAGAAGTCAAGCTGCCGGACGACATGAGCCTTGAAGTGTTCTTCGGCGAAGACGCAGGAGCGGCATACGGGATAAATCTCGACACTGATATTGTTGAGGAATATTATAATTTCAGATCGGGCAAGGTTTCCCTTCAAAGATTTACGGATCTGTTCAGCGTGTATCTTCCGTTCATTCCGCTTTGCTACAGGAAAGGAATTGTGGCATACACCAACGAGTTGTCTTACGAGGACGAGGGAACTCATAGCGATGTTTATTCGGGAATATATTCATGGAAATACTGATTTAGGGGGATACTATGCGCCTTGATTCAGATGTCAGATACTTAAAAGGTGTCGGTGAAAAACGCGCCGGGCTTTATCGGAAAATCGGCATAAACACCGTCGGCGATCTGATTGAAAACTATCCTCGCGCCTATGAGGACTGGAGTCAGACGAAAGAAATTGCCGAAACAATTGTGGGCGAGACGGCTTGCGTTAAGGCAATGGTCTGCTTCAGACCTGAAAAAGCGGTCATACGAAAGGGCATGACAATTTATAAAACGGCAGTGACCGACGGCATAGATGTGATGAAAATCACGATTTTCAACAATCGGTTCAGCGCCGAAAAGCTTGAAGAGGGCAGGGAATTTCTCTTTTTCGGCAAGGTTGCCGGAAACCTGACCTCTCGTGAGATGACAAATCCTGCCGTTGCCGAAGTTGAGGGCGGCGACAGGATCAGACCGATATATTCTCAGACCAAGGATCTTTCAACAAAGGTCATTGAAAAAAATGTCCGCCAGGCTCTTGACAATGTCAAGGACGAGCTGGCGGATACTTTGCCGGACGAGATACGAAAAAAATATAATCTCAGTTCCCTTGTTTTTTCACTTGAAAATATTCATTTTCCGAAATCGGAATACAATCTTTACAGCGCAAGACGAAGACTGATTTTTGAAGAGCTGCTGACACTGCAGCTTGGAATGATGCTCATGCGCGGAAAAAATATCAAAAAAACAGGTCAGGTGCTTAAAAAAGATTATACACGGGAATTTCTTTCCCTTTTGCCGTTTGAAGCGACAAACGCCCAAAAAAGAGCAATCAGCGAAGCGGTCAGGGACATGACTTCACATACTCCGATGAACAGACTTCTTCAGGGCGATGTCGGTTCAGGCAAGACGGTCGTTGCCGCTGCGCTTATTTACAACTGCGCAAAAAATAATATTCAGAGCGCGCTGATGGCGCCGACGGAAATTCTGGCGTTTCAGCATTATAACACGCTGAAAAAACTGATGGAAAATTCCGGCGTTGAGGTGGTCTTGCTGACAGGCTCAAACACTGCTTCTCAAAAGAAAGCCATAAAATCAAAACTCAAAAGCGGCGAAGCAATGCTTGCTGTCGGCACTCATGCGCTTATTCAAAAGGATGTTGAATTTCAAAATCTCGGACTCGTTATCACAGACGAGCAGCACCGTTTCGGCGTTGAACAGAGGGGAACGCTGACTCAAAAGGGCGAGAGTGCCCATGTGCTTGTCATGTCCGCAACGCCTATTCCAAGAACGCTTGCGCTGATAATTTACGGAGAGCTTGATGTGTCCGTGCTTGACGAGCTTCCTGCCGGCAGGCAGAGGACGGAGACTTACAGCGTCAGCTCCGAGCTTCGTCTGCGTGCGCTCAACTATGTAAAAAAACACATTGACGAGGGATATCAGGGCTATGTGGTCTGTCCGCTCGTTGACGATGAAGATAACGAAAGCAGCATGAAAGCGGCTAAACAGTATGCCGACGAGCTGCAAAACGGCGTATTCAAAAACTACAGCGTCGGACTTCTTCACGGCAAGATGAAGCCGTCCGAAAAAGAAGCGGTGATGAAGAAGTTTTCCGACGGCGAGATAAGTATTCTTGTTTCAACAACGGTCATCGAAGTAGGGGTCGATGTTCCGAATGCCGTAATAATCGTCATTGAAAATGCCGAAAGATTCGGACTTTCCCAGCTTCATCAGCTTCGCGGCAGAGTCGGCAGGGGAAACATCAAATCGACCTGCATACTTATTTCCGACGCAAAAAATGAAGAGGCTCAGGCAAGACTTGGCACGATGTGCCGTACGACAGACGGTTTTGTGATCGCAGACGAGGATCTTAAGCTTCGCGGACCTGGCGACTTTTTCGGCTCACGCCAGCATGGTCTGCCTGAGCTCAAAATAGCAGGGCTCATGAGCGACACCAAAATAATGAAAGAAGCTCAAAAAACAGCAAAGGATATCCTGACGGATGACCCCACGCTTGA
>JAFSTS010000275.1 GCA_017445685.1 Clostridia bacterium
ATCTACGCCGGACTGCTTATAACTTTCGCTGAAGCTTTTCATACTCATTCCTCAACTTTCGTTTTTTCGGATATTTTTTGTTCGAACTTGTTTTTATGCACCTGAGTCGGAACTTCCGTCGGATATTCCGCATCAAAGCAGGCTGTGCAGAAACCGAGCTTTCCGTCAGGATCGGCTATCTTCTTGACATTTTCAACGCTGAGATAGCCGAGAGTGTCAACGCCGATTATCTTTGCAATTTCCTCAACTGAGTGGTGGCAGGCAATGAGCATATCGCGAGAATCGATATCGGTGCCGTAATAGCACGGATTCAAAAACGGCGGAGCAGAAACTCTCATGTGGACTTCCTTTGCTCCTGCATCGCGAAGAAGTTTTACGATCCTTGCGCAAGTCGTACCTCTGACAATGGAGTCGTCGATCAAAACTACTCTTTTGCCGCTGACTGTCTCCGCAACGGGATTGAGCTTGATTCGAACTTTGTCTTCTCTGACATCCTGACCGGGAGCTATGAATGTTCTTCCGATATATTTATTTTTAATAAATCCTATACCGTAGGGTATACCCGAAGCTTTTGAATAGCCTATCGCAGCGTCAAGTCCCGAATCCGGCACCCCTACTACGATATCTGCTTCAACGGGATGCTGCTTTGCGAGAAATTCTCCTGCTCTTTTTCTTGCAAGATGAACGCTGCAGCCTTCGATCACAGAGTCAGGTCTTGCGAAATAAATGTATTCAAAAACGCACAGCGATCTTTCCGCTTTTTTGCAGTGATCTTTTATCGTGCGAATACCGTTTTTGTCAAAAATCACGATTTCGCCCGGCTCTACATCTCTTATAAGCTTTGCGCCGACAGCGTCAAGAGCGCAGCTTTCAGAGGCGACAATATAGTTTCCGTCCTCGTCTTTGCCGATACAAAGCGGTCTGAAGCCGTTTTCGTCTCTTGCGGCAATAAGCTTTGAGGGCGACATGATAACAAGCGAATATGCGCCCTTGATTTTATACATAGCCTTGTTGACGGCTTCTTCGATTGAGGAGGATTTGATCCTCTCCTTGATAATGTTATATGCAATAACCTCCGTGTCGGATGTAGTCTGGAAAATCGAGCCTTCAAGTTCAAGCTCAGTTCTCAATTCATAGGAATTGACGATGTTTCCGTTGTGCGCAATAGCCATTCTGCCTTTTGTATGATTTACGACTATGGGCTGAGCGTTGATCCTGTCGGATGTGCCTGTCGTGCCGTAGCGCACATGACCGACAGCCATGTTGCCCTGACCGAGCTTTGAGAGAACGTCTTTTGTGAAAATATCGTTTACAAGTCCGGAATCACGATAGCTGTTGAAAAGACCGTCGTCGTTGACTACGATACCGCAGCTTTCCTGTCCTCTGTGCTGCAAGGCGTAAAGACCGTAATATACGCTGTGAGCGACGAAAGTTGTTTTGTTTGCAAATATGCCGAATACTCCGCATTCTTCATGTATTGAACTCATTTTTTCTCCTCTTTACTGTCCAAGAATCCTTTTGCTCATTTCGTTATACGCGTCCTCAACATTTCCGAGATCCCTGCGAAAACGATCCTTGTCAAGCTTTTCGTGGGTTTTGCTGTCCCAGAATCTGCAGGTATCGGGCGAGATCTCGTCGGCAAGGACGATAGTGCCGTCCGAAGTTCTTCCAAATTCAAGCTTGAAGTCGACAAGCTCAACTCCTACTGACA
>JAFSTS010000276.1 GCA_017445685.1 Clostridia bacterium
AAAGAATGAAATTTTTAATGTGAAAATCGACTCTATCAGCAGCTCCGGTTTCGGCGTTTGCCGAATCGACGGGCTTGTTGTTTTTGTCGCTGACGGCGTAACCGGCGACGAGGCGCAAATCAAAATCATCAAGAAAAAGAAAAATTATGCTGTGGCGAGAGTTGAAAAAATAATTGAAAAATCTCCCATCAGAATCGAAAGCGACTGCGCCGTTTTCAAAAGGTGCGGCGGCTGCGCTTACAGAAATATCTCCTACGAAGCCGAAACAGATATCAAAAAATCTCTCGTTGAAGACGCTTTTGAGCGAATCGGCGGCATGAAGAAAACGATTGAAGAATACATCGGTGCTGACAGCCGCTGCCGCTACAGAAACAAGGGGCAGTTTCCTGTTTCAAGGGAAAACGGCAGGCTGAACATCGGCTTCTTTGCTGCAAAAACTCACAAGGTCGTCGACTGCAGAGACTGTCTTTTGCAGCCTGAAATCTTCGGCAAAATCATTGAGGAAACAGCAAACTTTGTTGAACGGGAAAACATATCTGTCTACGATGAAAAAACAGGCAAGGGGCTGCTTCGTCATATTTTTCTTCGCATCGCCGAAGCAACAGACGAGGTTGCTCTGTGTTTTGTAATAAACGGCAGGACGATTGAAAAAATTGATAAATTTGTTCTTGCTGCAACAGAAAAATTTCCGCAGATAAAAAGTATTTCTTTGAACATCAACCGTGAAAAAACTAATGTCATTCTCGGAAAAGAAAATGTTAAAGTATGGGGACAGGATACCATTACGGATATTCTCTGCTCGCTGAAATTCCGGATTTCTCCGCAATCTTTTTATCAAGTCAATCGCGCTCAGGCTCAACGGCTTTACAACAAAGCTATTGAATATGCCGGACTGACGGGCAAAGAAAATGTCATCGACCTCTATTGCGGGGCCGGCACGATAGGTCTTTGCCTTGCGAAAAAAGCCAAAAAGGTCATAGGCGTTGAAGTCGTGCCTCAGGCAATCGAAAACGCCAAAGAAAATGCAAGGCTCAACAGCATAGATAACGCGGAATTTATTTGCGCCGACGCAGAAAAGGCGGCGGAAATTCTTTTTGAAAACGGCGAAAAAGTCGATGTCGTGATCGTCGATCCGCCAAGAAAAGGGCTGACCCCTCAGCTTATTGATACGGTCGTTAATATGTCGCCCGACAGAGTAGTTTATGTCTCCTGCGATACGGCAACACAGGCAAGAGACTGTAAAATTTTCTCCTCGCTCGGCTATGAAGTAAAAAATCTTTCCGCTGTCGATATGTTCCCCGGAACAACGCATGTCGAGACGGTTTGCTTGCTGTCTCGAAGCGATATAAATTCCTGACGGAATTTGCGATATACCTGCGGTGCGATATATCTTTACAAGATGCGATATGTGCCTTCGGCACGAGAAACCATATCGTAGAAAGGAAACGGTGACGGTTATGGATTACAGAAAATACGGGGAAACCTACTACATCAGAATGGACAAGGGCGATGAGATTATCAGCGGCATTCTGGACATTTGCAAAAGGGAGGAAATCAAGTCTGCTGTATTCAGCGGAATCGGCGGCTGCAGTCAAGCGCAGATACAGACTTTCGTGATGGAGGCAGGCACATTTGAAACGAAAACGATCAGCGGTATGCTGGAACTTGTTTCGCTGAACGGAAACATCGTCACTGATGAGCAAAACGGGCTTTTTCATCATACGCACGCCATGTTTTCGTATAAAGACGACGATCGTCACTGTGTTGCCGCCGGACATATCAAATCAATTACGGTCTTATTTACAGCAGAGATCGAACTAAGACCCGTTGTCGGCGGAATTATCAACCGACAGTTTGACCCGGAAACAGGCACGGGTTTTTGGAAATTTGAATAAATAATCTTAATTATGAATTTGTCATTCCGGCAATGGATCCGAGGTCATAGCAATGAAAGAAAAATTAAAAAGAATCAGAGAACCTCAAAGCTACAAAAGAAAGGGCGGATCAATAGCTGTTTCTTCAGCGATACTGCTTTTAGGTATTGCTTTAGGTCTGCTTTCAAAGCGGATTGATGATCTTGCGCTTGACAGCTCTATCGGCTGGCACAGATTGATTGAAAGGCTTGATTTGGGAAATGTCTTTTCCCTGCTTCCGATATGGCTTCTTCTTGCGCTTATAGTTTCCGTTTTCAGCTTCAGCGCAGCGAGAGCTGCGATAAATACATTTTTGTTTTTCGGCGGAATGTGCGCGGCATATCATTTTTATACTGTCCGTTTCAGCGGTTTCGACCCGTCGGGGTACATGATGATTTGGTATGCAATTACTGTACTGTCTCCGGTTTTCGCCGTGATTTGCTGGTACGCAAAAGGAAAAGGTATTATCTCAACCGTTTTAAGCTCGTGCATTTTAGCCGTTCTTTTCAGCTTTTGTTTCAGCATTGGCTGGGTATATTTCGGTTTGATCTCAATTACCGATCTTGTCATTTTTCTGGCGTCGGTCGCTGTTTTGTTCAGCAGTCTCAAGCAGACTGCCATTTCCCTTTCTTTCGGATTTGCTTTATCATTTTTGATAAGCCCGATTATTCCTTTCAGATAATTTTAATTGGTAAAGCTCCCTGTAATTCATTTGAAAAAACAGAGAGCTTTTTTAATTTTTACTCAGTTTTTTATAAGCGATATTTTGAAAAATTTTGCCTGCCGGGTAAGAAAAGACGCCTGCAAGAACTCCAAATATCCACGCATATTTTCTTAAAGGAGTAAAGCAGAAAAAAACAACAACGGCAATCTGAAGAATACTATAAATTACCCTGAAAATCACGTTGTAAACATTCAGCTTATCAAGCAGCGTTTTTTCCGTGTCTGACGCATGGGGAGCTGTTTCGATAAATTCAGCCGCCCCTTTTGCCCCCGAACAGCTTCTGAAATCTCTGCTGCATTTTTCCGCCGCGTCACTATAGCTTTTATCGGAGAGGATTTTCATAACTGCTTTTTTAATGTCTTCGATTCCCTCGCTGTTTAATCTTTCACCTGCGCCTATCTCCTTTGCCCGTCTTGCAACGGCTTCCTGCTCCCCTGTCTGCGGAAAAAGCACCATAGGGGCTGCCATAAACAAGCTTTCAGACACGCTGTTCATTCCGCAGTGAGTGATAAACGCATCGGCTCTTGACAGCACATCAAGCTGATCTACATACTTAAACACCTTAACATTTTCGGGAAGCTTTCCGAAAGAGCCGATCTCTATCGAATTTCCGCAGGATATTATCAAGTCCAAGTTTTCGTCTTTTAACGCTTCGATACAGTTTTTATAAAACTGAGGTCTGTCGTTGATAACCGTCCCCATCGAAACATATACAAGAGGACAGTCTTTTTCTTTCTGCGGGATTTTTTCTGTCAGAAGCGACGGCCCGACAAACGCATAACAGCTTGAAAATGTGTCCGCATAAGGCTGAAAATTTTTCGATGTGTAAACTACGCTGTCAGTGCTGTTATCACTTTGGACAAGCGACAAGGCGCTTTTGACATTATAACCATACGGTTTTAAAGAGTTTAGCTCTTTTTTTATCTTGGAAAGTCCGAAAATCATGTCGAACATTTCAGAAAAGCTATACTTCATATATGTTGACGAAAACCGGTTAAAGGCAAATGTGCTTGTTGACACCACAAGAGGAACATTATATTTCCACGCGCTGAGTTTTCCCCAAAAGCAGACTGAGTCGCAGTAAACGACATCGGGCGCAAAGGTTTCAAATTCATTTTCAAGAAACTCGTTCATCCTGAGCGTCGTCTTTATATCGGTAATCGTCATTTCGGTCGTGGAAACCCTTTTGATTTTTTCCTCCTGCTTTTGCGTAAGCTCAGGTAAAAAACTGTCGCACGAAATGTATTGTGCGCCTGTTTTTCGGATCTTCTCCTCAAAGTCGGCAAATGAATAAAACCTCACTTCGTTTCCACGCTTGACAAGCTCGGCACAAACAGCGATCATCGGGTTTGTGTGCCCATGAGCAGGAATCGAGAAAAGAGCAATTTTCATCAGTTTTCCTCCCTGTCGCTGAAAGCAACATCAAACAGTTCAGTGAATGCGCCTTTAGGCATTATTGCAATTCCTCTTTCTTCATCTCCGAGAAGCAAAAGCGTGTCACCCGGCTTGATGTTGAAAATCTCCCTTGCCTTTTTCGGAATTACGATTTGTCCTTTTTCTCCGACAGTTGCCGTCCACGCATATTTTTCCTTTGGATAATTCATAAAATCCCTCCTAAAAGTATGATTTGTATAACTAATTATACTGTTTTAAAGCTTTTTTGTCAACCTCTTGATTATAAAAGGAAAATGATGTATAATCAATTTAAGCTGAGGGGCGGTTGTGGTTCGATTCCCCTCAGCTTAAGAGAAATTTTTCTAAAGGAGGGCTGATGATGGACGACAGAATGTTTGAAAACAGGAACAAAACCTTGGTCATTATCAATCCGAGAGCAGGGAAAATTAAAACGAGAAGCCAGCTTCTCAATATCACCGACGAACTCAGCGTCGGCGGAAATGAAGTTACATTTTATACGACAAAAGGAAGGGGTGACGCGACTAATCTTGCCGAAAAGCTCGCTCCGGAATTTGACACGGTAATATGCCGTGGGGGAGACGGAACACTCAACGAAGTTGTCAACGGCCTTATGAGAGTTGACAAGGAGCACCGTCCGCCGCTTGGTTATGTTCCGTCCGGGTCGACGAACGATTTTGCAAGAAGTCTCAACATTTCTTCCAATCCAAAAAAATGTGTCGAACATCTTCTTCGCGGCAGGCAGATACCCCACGATATCGGCTGCTTCAATGAAGAAAGATATTTTACTTATGTTGCGTGCTTCGGAGCGTTCACCGACCTGACATACAACACTTCTCAGGTTGCAAAAAATATTTTCGGCCATGCAGCATATACTTCACAGATCCCGGCGGCATTTCGAAGGCTGCAAAGAATAAAATCCAAAATCATCCTTGACGAAAACGAGGTTATTGAGGACGATATTGTTTACGGCGGAATATCAAGCACATTGTCGCTTTCAAATATTCTGAAAATGGACAGAAATGTTGTTTCATTCGACGACGGAAAATTTGAAGTCACGCTTGTTAAATATCCAAATAATTTTGTTGATTTTAACAAAACCTGCAAGTGTATGATAACGAGGGATTACGACCCCAAGTTTATCTATTTCAGGCAGGCAAGCAAAATTGAGTTTGAATTTGAAACAGAAGTTGCATGGACTCTTGACGGAGAATACGGCGGAAAAGGGACGACAGCAAGAATTGATGTATTCCCAAAAGCAATTGATGTTATCAGATAGTGTACACCATGTCTAATATTTAGAAATCCCCTTCACTCAGGCTTTTACCTGAACGAAGGGGATATTCTTTTTGGAATGTGCCATGCAGGTGTTGAGGAATATGTTTTCTTTGTCGGCAGCAAAGCCTTTGTCAGCGTAAGCGGATACGGAATAGATGAAAAAAAAGCGTCGCGCCGAATGCGCCTGTTATCAAATGAATATTGCATAGACTATTCTCAGCTTTCAGCGGTATATGAAAACGGTCTGAAGCACGAGCTTGAAGATGTTGAGCGCAGCTTAAAACGATCATAAAGCCTCTTTGCCATATGTTATCGCTGTTGAATATGCTCCCTTTTCACGACAGGGAAATTCAATCGGCAAACAAAACATTTGATTCGATACTTTCGTTTGTAAACAGAAACTATATGAACAACATAACTTTGTCTGAGATTGCCTCAGCCTGCTCATGCAGCGAATCGACAGTCAGCCATCTGTTTAAGCTCCACACCGGTATATCCGCCCAAAAGTATATCATTAACCTGCGTCTGAAACAGGCTGAAAAACTGTTGAGCACGAGTTCGTTACCGATTACTGAAATCGCTTTTTTATGCGGATTCAACAATTCAAACTATTTTTCGACTGTTTTCAAAAAAGCAAAGGGAATATCACCCTCTGACTACAGCAAATCACAATGATTTATCTGTCACATTGTCACTGCGAATATTCATATAATATTACGGGTGATTTTTATGAGGCGGCGGCATTATCGGAATTTCAGACAGGAAAAGCGGCTCAGAGCCATTTTTAAGCTTATATCCCTGATGCTTGTTTTTTTGATCGTGCTTGTTGTCCTTGATACAAAAGCTCGACCCATCATCAAAACCGTTGCTGTCAACAGAGCTCAGAACGTAGCAACGAACATTATTTCCGATGCCGTCGGAAGCTTTATCGGCAACGAAAAAATCAGCTACAGCGATCTGTCCGAGTTTGTCTACGACTCTCAAAACAAAATCTGCGCCGTCAACATCAACCTTGAAAATGCAAACAGACTCGAAAGCAAAGTCTCCGACAAAATTGCCGAAGAACTCAGCAAAGCCGAAAGAACAAAGTTTTCGATCCCTATCGGCTCGATCCTCGGCGGAAATTTTCTCTCCGGCAGAGGTCCGAAAATCAGTTTTTATATGTCGCTTGCAGGACGATGCAACTCAGGCGTTACAAGCGAATTTTCCGAAGCAGGAATCAATCAGACAAGACACAGAATAATCATGAAAATAACAACTCATGTCAATGTCATCATGAACGGCAACAACACCTCTACGGTCGTTGAAAACAGCGTTATCATCGCCGAAACAGTTCTTCTCGGCACAGTTCCCCTCGCCTACTCTGCTCAATCGTAACGGCGACAAGTCGGCGGCGTGTCACCGCTGACAAGCCGTGCCGTTTTTTGAAAAAAGCTTTGAAAAGCGGAAAGTCCGCTCAGAATACCTGATTTTTCAGGGTTTAATGCGGATTTGCGAGCAAAAAAGACCTTGCCAGAATTGCTTCTACAAGGTCTAAATTTGATATTAAATTTTGCCTTATGGCTGATAAATGGTTTTACCCATTAACAACAATCTGAAGATCAGTCCATATCCTTGATAGCTGCCTGTGCTGCTGCGAGGCGAGCGATCGGAACACGGAAGGGTGAGCAAGATACATAGTCAAGACCGATCTTATGGCAGAACTCAACAGATGTCGGGTCGCCGCCATGTTCGCCGCAGATACCGCAGTGCATTTCGGGACGAACCTGTTTACCCATCTTAACAGCCATATCCATAAGCTTGCCAACGCCGATCTGGTCGAGCTTTGCAAACGGATCGTTTTCATAGATCTTGTTGTCATAGTAGGCGTCAAGGAACTTACCTGCGTCATCACGGCTGAAGCCGAATGTCATCTGAGTAAGATCGTTTGTGCCGAAGCAGAAGAACTCAGCTTCTTTTGCGATCTCATCAGCTGTGAGAGCAGCTCTCGGGATCTCG
>JAFSTS010000277.1 GCA_017445685.1 Clostridia bacterium
ATGTCCGGGGTATTCGTGCAAAGTCAGAACTTTGCTTCCGTCGTCGCCCTCCCACCAAAAATGGATATACGGGAAGAGCGTGTATTCGTTGTATCGAAGCTTCTGCGTTACAAAGTAGTTGAGTCCTGCGTTTTTGAGTATCTTAGGCAGTCCTGCGTTAAAGCCGAACGCGTCAATATTTACGCCGCAGGTGGACTTTTTGCCGCAGGTTTCCATGGCGGCTCTCTGACCGTTTTCGATTTGACGAAACCAGCTTTCTTCACCTACGCACTGTCCGTCAGTTTCACACCACATTGCGCCTTGCGGCTCAAACTGACCTCTGTCGGCTGCTGCACGGATCCTTGCCCAAAGCTCAGGATATTTTTCCTTCATGTCTCTCCAGACAACAGCAGAGGTTTCAACATAAACATATTCAGGCTCTCTTTCCATAAGACCGAGCTGAGTCTCAAAAGTCCCCTTCATACATTCGATCGTTTCGGGATATCTCCATTTCCACGCAAGGTCAATATGAGAATGTCCCATGAAATATATCGTAAATCTCTTAGCGTAGTCGGCAACAGGCTTTAGCATATTCAAACCTGTCTCAAGCTTTGAAAGAATAGTGTCGTCTCTAAGAGCAGCTATCAGGTAGTTAGCGGTATCGACAAGACATTTTTCAAGTGAAGCTCTCTCTTTGTCAGTTAATTTCGATTTGTTGATATCGACTTCACCCTGAACATAGAGGTTGTCTCGTCTGTTTTCGGTCGAAAGAAGGTGACATCCTGAACGAAGCGATCTCGCAAGATTTGAAATAAGGTCGTTTGTCTTTTTTAGCCCTTTAAGATAGAAGCGAGATGTAATATCGCAGACAGGATTTGTGTTCGGACTGTCGATTCTGATAAAAACAAAATGCTCCTTGCCGTCGGGAGAACAGCCAAGGTCAAAATGACCGCCCATATATGAATAAATTTCAACAGGGTGATCGTCGCAGTAAATATCCATATCAAGTCCGCTGTAATATGTAAAGGCATATTCGCCAAACTGATTTTTTTCAAAGAATTTGCTGATATAAGGCAAAGAAAGCTCTGCCATCATCCAGCCTGTTTTGATGTTGTTTTCGCCTTTTTCAGTAGGATCAAAAACGGGAAAGGTTTTCATTTTTTCAACTGTCGGCAGGCTTTCTTCTTCGCTTGCGTCCCAGCCGTAAAATTCAGTCAGAACAGGAAAAGCAGTGTCTTCAAGACATCTTGCAAAATCCAGAACATCAATGCGGTTTTTACATTCGTTTACGCGGTAAAAGTCAAGTGGTTTGAAATGTGCGTTTTCGACTTTCATTAAACAGACCTCCAAAAGAATATAAAATATTCTTTATGGTTACAACTAAAATTTTTTTCGTTGAATATTATACAATTTACATACATTTATGTCAACCAATAATCAACAAAATACATCAAAAAAAAGGGTCTGTCGCATTTAGCGAAAAACATTAAAGCAATATAACTAACAAGGGATGATCACAGGTATTTTAACCATGAGCACCCCTTGTTTTTTTGTATAAAGAAAAAATGCTATTTTTAACGCTTTAATTCGATGTTTTTTCTCTCTCGGCGTACTTTTGTACAGCCTTCAAGAGAAGAAAACATCGTTTTCATCCAAATGCGACAACCCCAAATGATAGGTTTTAGAATATCGACCAGAAAAGATTTTTAAAGAAGTCAAAGATTTTCTGGAAAATGTTTCTGCTTACAGGAGCGTTGTTGTCTTCAAGCGTGGCGGAAGGCATGAAATTAAATTCATCGACATCAACATTTGCAGAAATCAAGCCGGAAGTAAACTGTATTTCAAAACTTCTGACATCACCAAGCGCCGAGCCGTCACGGATGCTGCCGCTGTTGCCCTTTTCGAAAAGCACGGCAAAATTCATTTCAACTTCGTGCCACTGTCCATCGTTTGGAATAACGTAAGTTGAATTAGCGCTGCCGTTGAGAGCAGTGTTGTACCATGTATCAGCAGTTTCGATTTTGCTTCTTATCTCCACAGAAGTCAAACCGTTGTTTCTGACCATAAATGTCAATGCGCCGAACTTTGAGAAGTCTCTTTCCTGGTTAGTGAAGAAAACTTCATCTTTGGCAAATTTCTTTGAAGTAAACTTGTGTTTAAGCGTAAAGAACTTGCCGATAGATTTAAGATTCAGCCCGATATTTTGGTTGTACTGATCGTAAGAGACGATTTTCTTTGTGCAGAAAGAACTGTTCCATGCGTCGTAAAAGCCGGATTCATTGTCGTTTGAACGATCGGCAGGATACGCCATGTTCCACAATTGTTCACTTTCGCAGTCTGCCCAATCGGTGTTCCTGTATGTATTTTTGTTGTCGTAATCGGGGTTGCTGATGAAGGGGGATACGGGCATACCTACTGTTGCTTTGCAGGCAGAATAAAGATTTGCTCTGTCGTTGAGATATGAGTACGCGTAAGTAACGCAAACAGGTTCTTCAACAGATTTTGAAGTAACTTTTACGATGTTTTTATCAATGATCTGAGCGTCTGCTCTGTAGTAAACGCCGTCTTCGCCGCAGAGCGCAAAACCTCGTACATCACCGTCTTTGGCAATAAGACCGTCGCCGACATTGTCAATAGTGACATATACCTCATTGTCTCTGATTTTAGCTGAGGTAAATGTAGGAGCTGAATAGATTCCATCTCTGCCGTAAACCATAACAAGAGCATTTTCAGCCATACGAACACCGACAGGCTCTTTGTCAAGCGGATGAATTGTGTGATAATTCTGCTTGAAGGTCAGAGGCAGATCATAAATTGAAATGCAGGCTCTGCTCTGAGGGTCTTCCTTCTGGAATTTGCTCAGACCAAAGTTGAAATACTGCATTGATTTTTCCATGTTGTAGTCGTATGAAGCAAGCTGAGAATAGATAAGCGGAAGTTTTCCATTTGTGTAACCGAAGGTTTCGCCGTTTTGTTTTTGAAGCAGGTTAAGAAGATATGTATAATCTTCGCTCTTGTATCCCATGTTTGCTTCGCCCTGATACCAGATCATTCCGCTGATTCTGAAATTTCTGATCGGACTAAGACGGGCATTGAAGTTTACTCCCATATTCGGAACATAATCGTGGAAGACACTTTCTACATCATCAAGGCTGTGATCAACCCAGCCCTCATAAGTCCAGTACGAATCGTTTTCTTTTGCAATAGCCAGCGCTCTTTCGTCATTTTCTATGTTTTCTCTTGAAATCCAGCTTTCAATTTTAGTAGCGCCCAGAGAAGCATTGAGAATGCCGACAGGAACATTTAGCTCTGTCATGAGCTTGTGAGCAAAGTAATTTGCAACAGCGCTTGCTTTTTCAATATTTTCGTCGCAGGCTCTTGCCCACAGTGCGCCGGGAACATCGTTTTGAGGGTAGAGCGGAACAGTGGTTTCACTGTCTTTAAAGACGGGAAAGTTCGGGAAAGTCAGGATTCGAACCCATCTGCTGCCGTATCCGTTTTTCTGATATTGTTCCCAGGTTGAGCAAAGATCCATATTCAGTTCCATGTTGCTCTGACCCGATGCAAGCCAAAGTTCACCGAAAACGACGCCCGTAAGGGTTTTAAAAGTCATCGAGCCTTCTTTCAGAACGATAGTATATTCTTCAAAACTGCCTTTCGGAGCAGTAAATGATACCTTGAAAACTCCATTGTCAGCAACAGTTTCGGAGCTTGTTACCAGATTGTGTGCCTTGTCGTAAAGCAGGCAAGTGATAACAGAACCGTCAGGAGCAGTGCCGGCAAGAACTGCGTCATCATTTTGCTTGAAAATCATGTTGTTTTGATAGATTTCGTAAACCTTTGCGCTTACCGGTGTAATGGCAACAGCCGGAATAACGCACGCAAGCAAAACGCATACGCAAATCATAATTGAAATAATTTTTTTCATCTTAACAGATCCTTTCTTGAACTTTTGCTATCAGCTTAACAGATATTTTTCAATATATTTGTCAAGCGTTTTATTGATTTTTTCCTCGACTGAGTCGATCGTTTCCGAATGGCCGCAGCCGTTCATGTCAACAAATTCAGCTTCAATGCCGAGAGATAAAAATTTTTTGTAAAGCTTCTCGGCGCAGGACAGGGGAACGACCTGATCCTTGCTGCTGTGGGCAATTATCAGCGCAGGTGAATTTTTTGTCGCATAATAATACGGAGAAGCATTTTTCAGCTTTTGAATTATATCCGGCGAAGATAAGCTTTTTTCATCAAGCTTAAATCCCATGAGCTGACCGTAGATTCTAAAAGCCATGTCTCGGCTTAATTCTTCCATTCCTTTGTAACATTCTCTGTCGGACAGGTCGCACGGACCGGATTTATCGAGAACGAAAGAAAAATAGCCGGGAGATATTTCGTTTTTTTGAAAAGCGAAAAGCAAGCTGTTGTATGCTCCTGCGGATATTCCGCCTATGGCTCTTTTGGTTACCTCTATTCCAAGATTTTCAACATATTTCAGCGCAGTGTGAACCGCGTTTGCAATGTCTGATTGAATATCCTCATAGGTGAGGGTCATATCCTCGTTTATAAATCTGTAACCTGCCGAAACGCAGCAGACAGGATACTTTTCACAAATCCTTTTCATGTCTTTTAAATAGTCTGTTTTGTTTCCGCTTTTCCAGCCGCCGCCGTGAACAAAAAACAATATCGGCATTTTCTTGCCGGCGGTTTTGGGAACGAACAAATCAAACTTTTGCCGCTCGTCAACGGAGTAGGCGATATCTGTAAATTCGTCGTAAATAATCTTTTTTGCTTTTTCCATTTGATCACCTTTGCTTTATGAAAATTATATCACCACTTTTCCTTCAAGTCAACAAATAAACCGTATCCTTTTGCAGGATACGGCAGATTTTTTTATTTAACAGGAAACCGGCTCGTTTCCTGTTAAATAAAAAAGAATCATAACGCCCGCCGATCTTGCCCTTTGGGCAACGGCGATGGCGTATGCGAAAACGCTCTGCGCTGCAGCGCAGCCGTTTTCTTGTTTGGTGCATTTCATCTGCCGTTGACGCGGACAGTATAACAGATCTGTCCGCGCCGGGGCAAATGTGCGGGGTTTTAACAAACGGATTTTC
>JAFSTS010000278.1 GCA_017445685.1 Clostridia bacterium
TGTTTGATTTATATATTTATGCAGGGAATTTTACTCTGTAAACAATTACTGCATTGACATTTCTGAGCGTGAAGACGGAGAGCTTTGCTCCGTTGATATTTGCATAGAGGTCGTATCCCCATTCGCCGCTTTCGATTTGTCCTGTTTTAGTGTTGATTTTTATATTCTTTGCAAAGCCGTTCTTGTAGTCAAGCTTTACGCTTCCGTCCGGGTATTCAGCCGAAACACCCAGCGCGTCAACTACGGACGCTACGCCGTCGAGAACAGTAACAAGGTGTCCTGTCGTACCCTCTTTGGCTTTGCCGTATGCGCCGTCGATCTGCTCCTTTGCTGTCATGTTGATGATGATATAATTTCCGCTTGCTTTAGCGCTTGCAGATGTCAGATCGGTCGCAGTAAGATTCTGATATCCGCCGGTGATACCGTCGAAGGGCGTTGAATTTTTCGCAAGCGCGCTGCTGATCGCGCCCTTGAGAGGACTGAGAATCGCAGGAACTTCCTGTATCGTCATAGACTGTGCGCTCTGACCCTTTGTTGCGGCGGCTGCTTTTTTGTAGTATTCCACTATCTGTGCGGTTGACCATTTCGAAGGATCGACCGTAGTCGAAGGTTTTGTAGTTGACGGTTTTGTCGTTGAAGGCTTGGTTGTGGAGGGTTTCGTAGTAGAAGGCTTTGTAGCAGGAGCAGTTGCAGGCTCATACTTTGAGACAACCCTGCCGTTTTTGACATTCCATGTGCCATACTGATTCTTTGCAGTTCCGTTGTATGTTGTGTCAAGCTTGCCGTTCTTTACATAAAACCAACCATACTGATTTTTCGCAAGTCCCGTGTAAGTCGTGTCAAGCTTGCCGTTTTTTACATAAAACCAGCCATACTGATTTTTCGCAAGTCCTGTGTAAGATTTGTCAAGCTTGCCGTTTTTTACATAAAACCAGCCGTATTCATTCTTTGCAAGTCCTGTGTAGGTATAGTCTATTGTACCGTTTTTGACATAAAACCAACCGTATTCGTTCTTTGCAAGTCCGACATAGTTTTTGTCAACTTTGCCGTTTGAATAGCAATACCATTTACCGTTTACCTTCTGAAGCGTCACGCTTTGCGCCGCGCTGACGGAAATTGAAGTCGGAACAAATTTAACTGCCGTATGCGCTGCCGAGGCAAACAATGTCAACGCAAGGAAGACAGCAATTGATTTTTCAATGATTCTTTTCATTTTAAACACTCCTTTTCGTGCCATTTTGTAAGATAATCTTACCATCAATATTTTAACACAAAATAATATTATTGTAAATAAATTGTTTCCCGATTTTTACATAAGACACAAATAATCCCGAAAGATTTTACACCTTTCGGGATAGGTTCTGCATCACACAAGCTCTATTTTTATCTTGTTCGCCACGGCAAATTCATGCGCTGCGCTGTTTTCCACGCACCTGATAACAAGTTCGTCCGAACAGCTCATGAAGGCGTCCTGTTCTATCTCCTCAACCGATTCCGGCAAGGAAACAGCCTTCAGATTTACACAGACTGCAAATGCTGCGCTGCCGACTTTTTTTACCGTATCAAGCACTTCATAGCTTGCTTCTTCGCTGCCGATCGGATACTGAATTATCTCGGTTTTGTCCTTATTGTAAAGCACGCCTTTTTCATCGCTGAAATAGTTTTTATTGTTCGCGTCTACAACGATTTTCACCAGATAATCGCTCCATGAAACAGCAGTTCCCCCTACCTGACCTGAAAGCGCCTGAACAGTTTCGGAAATATAAATTTCCTCGACTCTGTCAAGACTCTGGAGAGAATATGCGCCGACCTCGGTTATACCTGAAGAAATTTTTAAAATCTTAACCTTACTGCCAATTTCTCCCCAAAAATCCACATCTTCAACATCACCGGCATCCCAGATCGCGCCAGAGCCTGTGATTGTGAGAGTATTCCCGCTCTCGTCATAAACATAGTATGCCTTCTCGCCGCACTGACCCGTAGTTGTCGGGGATTTCTGAGTATCAAGCGCCGCGTCGGTAACTGTCTCTTCGGGAAGATCGACTGTCGGGATATCACTTCTCTTCATTATCTCAACAAATGCCACAGACCCTAACGCAAGCACGGCAATAATCACGATTATCACCGCAAGTGCTCTGAACTTTGATGTACTGCTATTATTTTTCATAAAAAACCAACTCCATACAAAGTGAAATATTTGACCGAATAACATACAAATTATATATTATTTGACAAATCTTTTCAAGAGTTTTTTAACATATTCGAGACTGACAGTTGATTTTAAAATCATTTTTGCCGTCTCCTTTTAACGCTTGGTTTGAAGCTTTTTGCCGAAAGTAGCAAGTCAGGTCGCATTATCATTTGAGGCAATCTACTATCTACTCGATACTGAAACCGGGATAATGCCATATATGAATCTCTTGCGTTTTATAAATAAAATATGTCTCCATTGTAGTCGAACGAAGATTTTTTTCAAAAAGCCCAACTATAACGATCTTCTTAAAAAATCAGTTCATAAAGCTCAAGCGCCAGTCGTTGAAGCACACTGTTTTATGAAAGTCCGGTTTAACGAGTGCAGAAGGTTTGAGAAGTTCCTCTTCAAGCTCGTCAATTTTTTCAATTTTGCCGTCAACATAATCGGCTATTCTTTCTTTACAGCTTTTAGTCCTTGCTATAATACCGCCTATCCTCGCCTCCTGAACTTCAAATCCGTAAGGCTTCTTTTCGGCAAACCACATATTTCTGAAATCCCTGAGCATTTTTTCAAGCAGCTTTTCAATTCTTTCATAGTCGCAAAGAATTGTTCTGAGTTTTTCCTTGCCGCCGCTCTTATAAAGCTGTCTTGTCCTAATCCCGATATCATATTTTATTGCCATTACATCACACAGACTTTTCGCAAAGGTGAAAATGTGGCCGTATTCTTCGTTTGAGACATACGTTGTGAGCTTTTCAGACACTTCGGCAAACTTATTTTGAAGCCCTTCAACTGCGATCGTATCATATTTTCCGAGGAAATAGTCGTTATAAAGCATATATTTTTCGGGGTTGGTGAACTCTTTATCACTGTTAATTCCGGGAAGATCAAGAAGCATAAAGCCGTCAAAATCAATGCCGAACATAGCTTTGAAATTTTCCTTTATCTCGTCTTCATCCTCTATGCCTTTTACGAGCTGCGAAACATAAAACATCGACGGCAAAACAGAGAAGCACGCACATTCCGCTCCGTCGTCGCCCCACATTGTAAAAAACATATTTTCAA
>JAFSTS010000279.1 GCA_017445685.1 Clostridia bacterium
ATTTCGGAAATATCGCCGCCCTCTTTTTTAATTTGAGGAATCTTTTTGCTTGCCTGATTTTGTTCCTGTTTAAGAGCGTCTGTTTTTGTCATTATTTCGCGGCGCTGTTTATCAATTTCAAGAACTTCGTCGACGAGAGCGTCCATGTTCTTATTTCTCGTTTTCATTGCAGCCTTGACTTTTTCGGGATTTTCTCTGATTACTTTTATGTCGAGCATATTTTTTTCCTCCAAAAAATATTATAATTTATATATTTATTCAAAAGCTTTTATAAGCTTTTTTAAATCTTCTTTATCAAAAAATTCTATTTTTAAAGTTCCTTTATCTTTTACGCAGGTGATTTGAACTTTTCTTCCGAGGCTTTCGCTCAAAGCAAACTGCGCTTCATCATAAAAAATATCCCGTTTTGCAGATTGTTTTTGAGGAAGCTTTTTCTGACTTTTTATCTTTTTAACAAGAGCTTCTGTCTGCCTTACAGAAAGCGACTGCTCAACCGTAATTTTTGCCGCAAGAAGAATATCTTCTTCATTTTCAAGCGATAAAAGAGCTTTTGCGTGGCCTGAGCTTAAAACATTTTCTTTGAGCATTTGTTTTATGTTTTCGGGAAGTCTGAGAAGACGCAGCGCATTTGCAACAGCGCTTCTTGATTTTCCGATTTTTTCACTCACCTGCTCCTGAGTCAAACTAAATTTTTTAATAAGCTGATCTATTCCTTCGGCTTCTTCGATCGGGTCGAGATCTTCTCTTTGAAGATTTTCTATCAGCGCAAAAGACATTGCCTGCTCAGGAGTCATTTCCCTGACGACCGCCGGGATTTCCGTCAGTCCTGCCATTCGTGAAGCTCGCCATCTTCTTTCACCGGCAACGATCTGGTAAGTTCCGTCTGAAAGCGGTCTTACAAGTATCGGCTGAAGAACACCATGCTCTGAGATACTTTTTGAAAGCTCGGCGAGAGCTTCCTCGTCAAAATATTTTCTCGGCTGCTGACTGTTGGCTACGATGTCTATGATTTTAATTTTATCTGTTGAGCCGACAGTTATGTCGTCGACCGAATTTTCAATAAAAAGAGAATTGAAACCCTTTCCCAAGCCGCCTTTTTTTACAACCATGGACAAAACCTCCCTTATTATTTATTCTTTTTAATAAACTCGTCTGCAAGAGATAAATATGCCTCTGAGCCCTTTGATCTCCTGTCGTAATATATTACAGGCTGTCCAAAGCTCGGAGCTTCGGATATTCTGACATTTCGCGGAATAAACGAAGAATAAACTTTTTTCGGAAAATATTTTTTCACTTCTTCAACGACCTGCTGAGTAAGATTCAATCTGCCGTCATACATTGTAAGTACGATCCCGTCAATATCTATATATCCGTTATAAAGCTTTTTGACCTGCCTTATCGTTGAAATAAGCTGTGAAAGACCTTCAAGCGCATAATATTCGCACTGGATCGGTATCAGCACAAGATCGCTTGCACACAGTGAATTTATTGTAATTAGTCCCAGAGACGGCGGACAGTCAAGAAAAATAAAGTCGTAATCATCTTTTATCAGCGAAAGAGCATTTTTCAGGTTTGACTCTCTTGACGGCATATTTATAAGTTCGATTTCCGCTCCGGCAAGGTCAATACTTGACGGAATAACGCTGACATTATCAAACTCTGTTTTTACCACAATATCCTTTGCCTTTGCGCTTTTAGTCAAAAGATCGTAAGAGGAAAGCTCAAGCTCTCTTTTGTTGATTCCGAAACCGCTTGTTGCGTTTCCCTGTGGATCAATGTCGACAAGCAAGGTCTTATATCCTTTCAAACCGACGGCTGCCGCAAGGTTTACGGCTGTTGTCGTTTTTCCGACGCCGCCTTTTTGGTTTATTACACAAACTGTTTTTCCCATAAAAACCTCTGCAAAAAGAATCTAAAAATCAAAAAAATTCGAAAATAAGGCGTTTATTTTGATTTTTAGCGTCATCGTGTAGTCTTTCATTCCGACACCAAAATCAAGTACAAGGGCGCAATTACCCACTTATACAAATATACACTGTACAATTATATCATACTTTAAATTAAATTGAAAGAGGATAAGAAAAAATATTTTTGAAAAAGGGGAGAAATGCAGAGAAAAAAAGTAAATTTTTTATGCAAAAAAACAATGCTGAACTGATTAATTCCAAAATAGAAAATAAATTAACAAATGCAAAAGCTCCGCCGAGGGTACGACGGAGCTTCTGCTGTGGATGTGGGGTGTGAAAGAGAAAGATATGGGTTTATATAAAATCACTTGCGTGATCCTATATCTTGTGGATGGTTTTCGGTATTGTTACCGTATATCGAATAAATGAATCGTTTTCGAAATGTTCCTTTTGTGCCTGTATACCTGACTGATTCATTGTTAAGACTGCATGGTCAAGAGTGTTGACAAAAATTTTAAGGTCTTTAAAAAACATTCTTGTTTTACGGACGCTTTTTCCGTTTTTTTCATTAAATAATTTGTCAATCAAGTCTTCTGTCTGAGTAGCACTCAGGTTATTCAAAACTATTTTTTCAAGAACACACTTAATTTCCTTTTCATCGGAAAGTCTGAGCAGCGCTTGTGCATGGTGTTGAGTAAGGTTGTTTTGGATGATTGTATCTCTTATTTTCTGCGGCAGTGAAAGCAGCCGTAGCAAGTCTGATATTGAGGACGGTGGCTTACCAAGCAGTGAGGAAACATATTCGACAGTATAAGAGTAGGTTTTTATCAGCGAATCGATTGCCTGTGCTTCTTCAAAGAAATTCAGGTTTTGACGCTGAATTTTATCCGAAAGAGAAAGTATAGCTGCGCGCTCAGCCGAGCTTTCTATAATTACGGAAGGTATTCTGTTTATGCCTGCTATGACGCAAGCTCTGAATCTACGCTCGCCGGCAACGATTTCAAAGTCGTTATTTTTCAGAGGTCTGACAGTTATCGGCTGAAGTAGTCCGTTTTCAAGAATGCTTTGAGACAGGCTTTCAAGCTCCTGTCTGTCAAAGAACTTTCTTGGCTGTCTGAGATTTGGGACGATATTTTCAACAGGCAGCAAAACAATCTCCGAGCTGCGTGTAAAGTACATTTAAAAAACCTCCGGGCGATGTCCTTTGACTATAGGTTACATCTTTTCCGGAGGTTTGTCCAGTAAAAATAATCGATATTGTTCCCCGTGGAACAACAAAATACTTTCTTTTTACAGAGGATGTTTTGAAATCTGAGAAAAATTTCTGGGATATCTTGTCGGAGTTTGCGATATCTTTTTTATCAAAAATACATTTCTTTCGCCGGCAGAGGGCAGTGTCAAAGATTCGGTTTTTTCTATTATTCCGCCAAGAAGCTTAATGGATTTTTCGGCTTCCGAAGCTTCGTCAAGAGCTTTTGAACCTTTCATTGCTATAAATGTGCCGCCGGGCTTTGTCAACGGAAGACACAGTTCAGAGACAACTTTAAGCTCGGAAACAGCTCTTGCAGTTGAAAAATCAAATTTTTCTCTGTATTCCTGTTTTTGACCGAGGTCTTCTGCTCTGCCGACTATTGTTGTGCCGCAAAGAGAAAGTTCATCAAGAACTGCGCTTATGAAGTTAAGCTTTTTACCTGTGCTGTCGAGAAAAGTTACATCAAGCTCATTATTTGCAATCAGCAGGGGAAGACCGGGAAATCCTGCGCCTGTTCCGACATCTATCAATTTTTGTTTTCTCTCAAACTTAACGCTTTTCATTATAAAAAGCGAATCCGTAAAGTGTTTTAAAACGATGTCGTCAGGCTCTTTGATTGCCGTCAGATTAAACCTTTTGTTCCACTCAAGCAGCATTTGTGCGTAAATATCAAACATTTCAAGCTGTTTTTCAGTTAGGTCCACGCCAAAGGGTTTTACGCTTGAAAGGAGAAGTTCTTTTGAAATTATCATTTTTCGTTCCCCATTTTAGAAAGATAAATTATAAGAACGGAAATATCGGCAGGGCTGACACCGGAAATTCTTGACGCTTGTCCGAGATTTTCAGGAAGAACTTTGTTAAGCTTTTCCTGCGCTTCGAGCCTTAAACCCTTGATTTGAGAATAATCTTTTATAAAATCAAGCTTCCTGCACTCAATTCGACGCATTTCCGCAACCTGAGAAAGCTGCCGCTTGACATATCCGTCATATTTGACATTGATCTGAACCTGCTCAAAAACCTCGTAAGGAAGCTTTGGCCTTGTTTTATCAAAAGGCTCAAGGTCATCATAACTTAACTGCGGTCGTTTGATAAGATCAATGAGCTTCACACCTGTGTTCATTTCAGATGTTCC
The DNA here is from genome assembly GCA_017445685.1 of Clostridia bacterium. The sequence goes on from JAFSTS010000279.1 coordinate 4,292, forward strand.
CCGTGAAACAAGAATTTCATTAATTTCGTCAGACGGTGCGATGACTGTTGAAGAAATTCTTTTCGTCTCTTCTTCGATAAGCTGTATTTTTTCAAGCAGTTTGTTGTATCTCTCGTTGCTTATAAGACCGATTTCATGGCCAAGCGGAGTCAGTCTGATGTCTGCATTGTCCTGACGAAGCAGCAAACGATATTCTGAACGGGAGGTCATCATTCTATACGGATCAGAGCAGCCTTTTGTTACAAGATCATCAATCAGCGTTCCGATGTAGGAACTTGCGCGGTCAAGAATAAACGGTGATTTACCCTGACACTTTCTTGCAGCATTTATTCCTGCAACGAGTCCTTGAGCAGCAGCTTCTTCATAGCCGCTCGATCCATTGAACTGACCGGCACCGTAAAGACCGTCAAAGCCGGTAAATTCAAGCGTTGAGCGAAGAGACAGCGGATCGACGCAATCGTATTCTATCGCATAAGCCGTTCTCATAACATGGGCATTTTCAAGCCCCGGAATTGAACGGATAAATTTTAGCTGAACATCTTCGGGCAGGGAAGAGGAAAGACCCTGCAAATACATTTCTTCCGTATTTTCGGAGCTGCCGCATGGCTCTACAAAGATCTGGTGACGCTCCTTTTCCGAAAAGCGAACTATTTTGTCCTCAATACTTGGACAGTATCTTGGTCCGACGCCGTCTATTTTTCCGCTGTAAAGAGGGGAACGGTGAATATTGTCAAGGATTA
>JAFSTS010000280.1 GCA_017445685.1 Clostridia bacterium
ACACTCCTCTTATCTACTACGCAAGAGAGTCCTGGTTTATCAAGATGACCGAAGTCAAGGACGATCTTATCAAAAACAACAACACTATCAACTGGATACCCGAAAGCATAGGCAAGGGAAGATTCGGCGACTGGCTTGAAAATGTTCAGGACTGGGGTATCAGCCGAAATCGTTACTGGGGAACTCCGCTGAACATCTGGGAGTGCGAGTGCGGCCACAGACATTCCATCGGCAGTATTGCTGAGCTTAAAGAAATGTCCGACAACTGCCCGGACGAAATTGAGCTTCACCGTCCCTATATCGATGCGGTCACCATCAAATGCGAAAAATGCGGCAAGCAGATGAAACGAGTTCCGGAAGTCATCGACTGCTGGTTTGACTCAGGCTCAATGCCGTTTGCGCAGCACCATTATCCGTTTGAAAACGAAGACCTGTTCAAGTCGCAGTTCCCGGCTGATTTTATCTCGGAAGCCGTTGACCAGACAAGAGGCTGGTTCTATTCGCTTCTTGCGATATCCACGCTTGTTTTCAACAAGGCTCCGTTTAAAAACGTAATCGTTCTCGGTCATGTTCAGGACGAAAACGGTCAGAAAATGTCAAAATCAAAAGGTAATGCAGTTGACCCGTTTGACGCTCTTGAAACATACGGAGCCGACGCTATCAGATGGTATTTCTACACAAACTCTGCTCCGTGGCTTCCGAGCAGATTCTCAGGCAAAGCCGTTGTCGAAGGTCAGCGCAAGTTTATGGGCACGCTTTGGAACACCTATGCTTTCTTCGTGCTTTATGCAAATATTGGCAATTTTGACGCAAGCAAATATGAGATCGACTATTCCTCGCTTTCAGTTATGGATAAATGGCTTCTTTCAAAGCTCAACAGCATGGTCAAGGGCGTGGATGAAAACCTTGCAAACTACATGATCCCCGAAGCTGCAAAGACTCTCAGCGAATTTGTCGACGAAATGAGCAACTGGTATGTCAGAAGATGCCGTGAACGCTACTGGTCGCAGGAGCTGACAAAGGACAAGATAAACGCTTACATGACTCTTTATACAGCGCTTGTCACAACTGCAAAAGCCGCCGCTCCTATGATCCCGTTCATGGCGGAGGATATTTATCAGAATCTTGTCAGAAGCCTTGATTCGTCCGCCCCCGAAAGCGTTCATCTCTGCGCTTTCCCGGAGGTCAGGGAGGAATTTATTGACAAAGACCTTGAAAGCAACATGGAAAATGTTCTTCTTGCCGTAACCCTCGGCAGAGCCGCAAGAAACGGTGCGAACATCAAAAACCGTCAGCCGCTCGGAAAAATCTATATCAAGTGCGACACTCAGCTTGACAAGTTCTACACGGATATCATCAAAGAGGAGCTCAACATCAAAGAGCTTGAATATATTGACGACGCCGAATCTCTTGTCAGCTATTCCTTCAAGCCTCAGATGAGGACTCTCGGACCCAAGTACGGCAAATATCTTAATGAGATCAGAACGATCCTTGCCGGAATCGACGGCTCAAAAGCTATGGCTTCGCTCAAAAATGACGGCGTTTTGAAGCTTGAACTGAGCGATATCACGGCTGAGCTTGCTCAAGAAGATCTTTTGATCGACGCAAAGCAGAAGGAAGGCTATTTTACCCTTTCCGACATGGGCATGACTGTCACTCTCGACACTTCTTTGACGCCTGAACTTATCGAGGAAGGCTTTGTCCGCGAGATCGTCAGCAAGATCCAGACAATGCGTAAGGACGCCGACTTTGATGTTATGGATCATATCATCGTGTCGATTGAAGCTAATGAAAAGATTTTTGAAATTGCCTCAAGAAACAGGCAGTCGATCATGACCGATGTTCTTGCAGAGGATATCCTCAGCGGAGCAATGGACGGCGCGGAAAGCACGGCAGAATGGAATATCAACTCCGAAAAAGCCGTTTTCCATGTCAAAAGAACGAAATAAATTTATAAATTAAAAACGAGTAAATATAACGAAAAACAGAGCATAAGCGAGAAAACGAGAGTTTGTCAAAGCTAAATTAAAAAATTTTGAAAAAACTCTTGACTCAGCTTTTGCTCTGTGGTATTATATTCAAGTATCAAACGGACCCCGGAGCGACGGGGAATAAATTACAGGAGTGAAAAAAATGTCAACATTTATGCCAAAAGCGGATGAAATCGAACGCAAATGGTATGTGCTCGACGCTGAGGATAAGCCTCTCGGTAAAGTTGCCGCAGAAGCCGCTACTCTCCTCAGAGGCAAGCATAAACCCGAGTTCTTCCCGAATGTAGATTGCGGAGATTTCGTAATTATCATCAACGCCGAAAAGGCTGTCCTCACGGGCAACAAGCTTAACCAGAAGATGTATTATCATCACACAGGTTATATCGGCAACCTCAAGGAAGTCAAATATTCCACACTTATGAAAGAAAAACCCGAATTTGCCATGGAACTTGCCGTTAAGGGAATGATCCCTTCGACAACTCTCGGCAGAAAAGCTCTTACAAGACTTCACGTTTATGCAGGCGCTGATCACAAGCATGCCGCACAGAAACCCGAAGTCAGAGAATTTTAAGAAAGGGAGGTAACAGATAATGTACGAAACCAGTCCATATTTTTACGGTACAGGCCGCAGAAAGAAATCCGTTGCAAGAGTTCGTCTTTATGCAGGAACAGGTAAAATCACTATCAACGACAGAGATATCGACGATTATTTCGGTCTTGAAACACTTAAACTCATCGTCCGTCAGCCTCTCGCTCTCACAAACACATCCGAGAAGTTTGACGTTGTATGCCGTGTAAACGGCGGCGGCGTAACAGGCCAGGCAGGCGCTATCCGTCACGGTATCGCCAGAGCGCTTCTTCAGTCCAATGAGGAACTTCGTCCCGCACTCAAGAAGGCAGGCTTCCTCACTCGTGACCCGAGAATGAAGGAAAGAAAGAAATACGGTCTCAAAGGCGCTCGCCGTGCAC
>JAFSTS010000281.1 GCA_017445685.1 Clostridia bacterium
ATTGATGAATTTGAGGGAAACACAGGCGGTGAAAAATATAACTGTATTCTTACCGATCCTTGTAATCATAGAGTTATTGATATACTGCCAAAGCGATATTCCTCATATCTATCAACATATTTCAAGAACAATCCAAGCAGGGAGAACATTAAAATGTTTATATCAGATATGTGGAAACCATATGCTGATACAGCCTCTGTTTATTTCAAAAATGCTACACAAGTTGTTGACAAGTACCATTGGATAAGGCAGGTTATCTGGGCTTTTGAGCGTGTAAGAAAAGATACTCAAAAAAGGTTTCAGAAAGATTACCGTATTTATTTCAAACATTCCAAATCCTTGCTTACTAAAAGATATGACTTCCTTGAAGAACATCAAAAACAGCAAGTTATGGTGATGTTATCTGTTTCTCCAACACTCTACTCTGCACATTTTTTAAAAGAGCGCTTTTTGAAAATTCTTGATAGCAAGGACAAAGACTCCGCTAAAAAAGCTCTGTTCGATTGGATAGACGATGCTTACGAATCCGATATCCCTTCTTTTATTTCTTGTGCAAAAACAATGCTTTCATGGAGAACAGGCATCCTTAATTCTTTTGACACACCTTACACTAACGGTTATACTGAAGGCTGCAACAACAAAATCAAGGTGTTAAAAAGAAACGCTTACGGATATCAAAACTTTCATAGATTCAGAAAACGTATTCTTCATATGTTCTCCTGAAACCCGCATTAAAAATCGGCAGCAGCTTCCTTTGCTGCCACCGATGTTTAATACTCTTTTTCGTTTTATCGGTTTTTACCCCAACTATTGACAAAGAGCCTTTTTACAATCAAAAAACTCCCCTTTCGTTGAACAAAAAGAGGAGTTTAAACACTGTAATATCAATGCTTTATAGGTTTTTTCCACGTCGAAAACATGAACAGAACTATGATCGGATATATTTCCAGCCTGCCGATGAGCATATCGAAAATAAAGACGATTTTCGAAAGAGCAGAAAAGGAGCTGAAGGTCGTAAATCCGCCAAGCGTCGGTCCGACATTGTTTATGCAGCTTGCAACCGCCGAAAAGGTCTTTGTCAAATCAAAGCCGTTTATGCTTATGAGCAGGAAAGAAGCCAGGAAAATGATGATATATATCGAAAAGAATGTCGTCACGCCGTAAACCGTCTCGTCCGACATCGACTCACCGTCGACTTTGACAGTAGTGACGGAGGACGGAGAGACTATCTTTTTAAGCGATCTTTTCGCATTTTTTGCAAGAATGATTATTCTCGAAATCTTCAAGCCGCCTGCTGTGGAGCCTGCGCATCCGCCGAAGAACATCAGCGCAAGAAGTATGTGCTGAGAAAGCTTTGGCCACGTGTTGATGTCCACTGTCGTAAAGCCTGTCGTGGAAATAATTGAGGATATCCAGAAGATCGCATTTCTTGCCGATTCACCCAAAGAGGGATAAAGATTGCGTATGTTGAAAAGTATGATAACGAAGCTTATTAAAACAATACCGAAAAAAGTCCTCAGCTCTTCGCTTTTTAAGGCGCGTTTCGACTG
>JAFSTS010000282.1 GCA_017445685.1 Clostridia bacterium
GACGACCGGCGAAAGCTTTGAATACACGAATTGGTGTGCAAATAACCCCACAAACAGCGATCCTGTCTACGGCACGGATCACTTTGTGATGATGGAGAAGAAAACTCAGAAATTCAACGACATCAAATCCACAGGCGCAGACGGCTGGAAAACAGGTTTTGTGATGGAAAATGATTCCAATATACCTAAAATCGAAAAAATCAGGATAGCCGCTGACGATAGGGAAAAGCTGCTTTGCTATTCGGGCGACAGGTTTGATACTTCCGCAATACGGGTCGTGGCCCAGATGAGCGACGGTACGCTGCGCGCGGTAAACTATGGTTATTATGTCGATCCTGTTGTGTTCGACGGCAGCGGCATGAAAAATGTCAAAGTTGAATACAGAGGCTTAAGAACATCGTTTAAAGTTTTCGTATTTTCTTCTACAGACCCGGTGAGAGTCGAATCGTGCGAATTTAAGAAAGATAAGCTCAGTGTCAGCGTAGGGCATACAAAATCTCAGACGGCAGTTGTTTTGCCGAAAGAAGCTGAGTGTCAGTATGCGCTATGGTCGTCGTCTGATGAAAGCGTTGCAACCGTCGATGAAAACGGCGCTGTAACGGGTGTTTCAAAAGGCACTGCAACGATCACTGCAACAACGTTTGACGGTCAGTTTACGGCTGAATATACGCTTAAAGTCAGACGGACATTTTGGCAGTGGACAAAGTATTATATTTTCTTCGGCTGGACAGCGAAGAATAAGAATAAATAAAAGCAAAAACAAAGGAGAAACAGAACATGAAAAAAATACTTCTTATGGGTGATTCCATAACGGATTTTGACCGCAAAAGAGATTGCGAAGCACTTGGTCAGGACAAATGCTGGCTGGGTTATGGCGCAGGTTATGCAAACCGTCTTACAGGCGATATTTTGTATAAATATCCCGATAAATATCATGTTATAAATCTCGGTATCGGCGGCAACAAAGTTACCGATATGTATGACCGCATAAAAACCGATTGCATAGACCTCAAGCCTGACTATCTGACGATACTTGTCGGCGTAAACGACGGCTGGCACGGATACGAAAATGAAAAAGATGATGTTCTTGAAATGTATGAAAGAGTGTATACTAAATATATCGAGCAAGTAAAAGCCGAGCTTCCGGAAATTAAAATATATATCATCGAGCCGTTTATTCTTGAAAGCGAGATTACAATAAAAAATCCCGAAAAGATCGAACGGGTAAAGAAGCTTGCTAAGGCAGCCGGACGAATAGCCGGGAAATTTGAACTTCCGTTTATCGAGCTTCAGAAAAAATTTGACGAGATGTCTCAAATCTCAGAAAAGCCGACATATTGGGCAGGTGACGGCGTTCACCCAACGCTTCAGGGGCATAAGATCATAGCCGAACAAATAATGAAAACACTTGAAAAAGACCTTTGATCAATCTGAAAAAACTCCAGATCAGTATTTTAAAAAATTGTAGCAAATAGTTTTGAAATTTTTTGACAAAAGGTATTGACAACGCACCTGTTGTCTGCTATAATATCTTTCGTCGAGCGAGAGTGGCGGAATCGGCAGACGCGCACGTTTGAGGGGCGTGTGGGCAACCCCCGTACGGGTTCAAGTCCCGTCTCTCGCACCAAAAAAGAGTTGTAGCCTTTAGGCTGCGGCTCTTTTTTAGTTATCAAAAAAGGAGACGGGACTTGAAGCCTAAGAGGGTGAGCGGCGTTAAGTAAACAGTCCGGTGGACTGTTTATAGACGCGAAGTCCGAAACGGCTGAGCCGTGAGGATGCCCGATTTGCGAAGC
>JAFSTS010000283.1 GCA_017445685.1 Clostridia bacterium
CTATCAGGCAAAGTATAAATTCAAAACCAAACGAAAGCTTCAAAAGCGAGGATCTTTTCACGAGGCTTGCAGCAAAAAAATGCACCGTCGGGATCAGCAACCGGGAGGTTTCACGGCTTAACCGAAGCCGTCTTTTCGGCATGGCAAGGAAAATGTTTTTGTCCCTGGCTCAGATATATAAAAATCAGGGCATTATCGAAACGGTCGACGATATATATTATCTTACTGTCGAGGAAATCAAAAATGCCGCTTCCGATAAAACAAGTTTAATGGAAGCGGTTGAAAAAAGGAAAGAGGATTATCGCGTTTTCTGCGCTCTGCCGGCATATACACGGCTGATTTTCGAAAAGGCGGAGTTTGACAAGCACCATTTTGCAGTAAACTGCAACAGGTACTACCAAAACAGCAGCGAGCTTCACGGAATACCTTGTTCATCAGGTGTAGTCACAGGCGAAGCTCTTGTTGTTGAAAGTGTAAGCGACGCCGTAAATGTTGAAGGAAAGATACTTGTCACAAAAATGACTGATCCCGGCTGGGTGTTTTTGCTTGTAACGGCAAAAGGCGTCGTCAGCGAAAAGGGATCGCTTCTGTCGCATACAGCCATTATTTCAAGGGAGCTGAAAAAACCTGCCGTAGTCGGAGTCGAGGGTCTTCTTGAAAATGTCAGGACAGGTGATATTCTTGAGCTTGACGCGATAAACGGAGTAGTAAAAATTATCAAAAGAGGACAGTAAATTGGAACTTGTAAGGTTTGAAAAGGAAAAGAAATACGTCAACGACTTTCTGCTGCTTGGCAGGAAGCTGTATGGGGATAACTGCGTTCAGGATGACGCAATGACAAAGAGTATTCTTTTGTCTTCACATACGCTTTCAAAATATTTCAAATCATACAATTTTCTGGTCTATGACAAAAGCAAACCCGTTGGAAGATTTATTCTTACCTTTTACGAAAATGATCCGTCGGCATATATAGGTTTTTTTGAATGTGAAAACGACGACAATGCCGCCGAATTTTTGTTTGACAGTGCGGCAGCGTTTGCGATAGAAAAAGGCGCTGAGCAGCTTATAGGGCCTGTTGATTGTTCTTTTTGGATAAAATACAGGCTGAAAATCAATATGTTTGACAAGCCTTCGTATACAGGAGAGCCTTATAATCTTGAATACTATAAAAAGCAGTTTTTTGATAACGGCTTTGAAAGCGTCGAACATTATACATCAAATGTTTACGAGCATATCGGAAGCGATTATGTAAACGAAAAATTTGAAGAGAGATTCAAGCTTTTTTCCTCGCAGGGAATTGTAATAAAAGATCTTGATTTTGAGGATTTTGACAGAAATCTGACAGAGGTTTATTATCTTCTCAGCGAGCTTTACAGCGATTTTCCTGTGTACAAAAAAATAAGTCTCGATGACTTTTTGGAAATGTTTTCGTCATATAAAAAAGTTGTTGATCCCGGCATGGTGAAGTTTGCTTTTTACGAAAACAGGATGGTAGGCTTTTTTATCAGCGTGCCCGATTACAGCAACTTAACAAACAATATAACCTTGCCAAAGCTTCTTAAAATCATCAAAATCAAAAGCTCACCAAAGCGCTTTATTATGCTTTATATGGGCGTAGATCCTCTCTTTAAAGGTTTGGGAAAAGCGCTTGCCTACACAGTTCTCAAAGAGCTTAAGGAAAGATCTGCCTCCGGCGTAGGAGCATTGACACGGGATGGAAAAGTGACTCAAAACTACGCTGAAGATTTGATAGATGAACGGTATGAATATGTCCTTTTGAGGAGGAAACTATGACTGTCAGCATAAAAAAAATCGTCAAAGACGCCTGCAACAACTGGAAAGATAAAAACTTTGCCATTGAAAAAATAAACGGAAAAAATGTTGAAACGACATACGGTGATTTTCTTACCAAAGTCGATGCAGTTTCAAACGAACTGATAAACAGAGGTCTTAAAGGAAAAAATATTATTCTTATCTCTGAAAACAGCGTGAACTTTTGCGTTGCCGATCTTGCAGTGACGGCATTTGTCGGCGCCGTAGTAAATGTAAACTGTCAGACAAAATCGCAGGAGCTTGCTCAAATCATTCGCGTTACAGAATCAAGCGCGGTGATTTTCGGAAAACTGCCTGAAATCGAATGTGAAAAAATAAAGCCGGATTTTCCTAAAGTCAAGTTTATTTCGCTTTGTGACTTGGTCAACGATTCAGCCTTGTCGGATACGCTTTTTGACTTTGATGAAAAGGATGAAAACGCCTGCAGTAAAATTATTTTCTCAAGCGGCACGACTTCCGAGCCTAAGGGAATAATGCTTTCGGTCAAAAATATCTTCTATGGCAGAAAATATTTACAGATGAGGGCGCCGTTTTACAGCACAGATGTTATGTTTTTGTGCCTTCCGCTTCACCACACTTATGCAAATGTCTGCCTGCTTTACTATACACTTCTGTCGGGGCTTTGCCTGTATTTTTGCAGTGATAAGTCGCTTATAGCCGGGGAGCTTCTTGAAATTCAGCCAGATCTTTTTTGCGGCGTACCGATGATCTACAGAAAGCTTTATGGCTTTTACGGCGAAAAAATAAACGAAGCTTTCGGAAAAAATATCAGATATCTCTTTTCCTCAGGGACTAAGTTTGACCCTGAGCTTCGAAAAAAATATAAGCTTGCCGGTCTTCCGCTTGTCGAAGCGTATGCGCAGACCGAAACTGCGTCGGCTTTCAGCATAGAATATCCGAATTTTGACGACTTTGAAAGCGTTGGAACTGTTTTTGAGGATTTGGATGTAATTATCAAAAACCCAAACGAAAAAGGGGAAGGCGACATCGCCGTCAGGGGTGACAATGTCTTTTTGGGATACATCAACAACGAAAAACTTACCGAAAGCGTTTTTGATGAAAACGGCTATTTTTTGACAAATGATGTGGGCTTTCTGAAAAACGGCAAATTGTATATCGTCGGCAGAAAAGGCGACGTTATGATCGGTGAAAACGGCGAAAATGTTTACCCGAGAGAGATCGAAAAGAAACTAAAAACAATTTGTGAGGATATCGTAAAGCTACAGTCAAGCATAGTTGACAATAAGCTTTTTTATAACATTTTCGTAAAAGAAGGATCTTGCGCCGATGTCGAAAAAATAATCGAAGAATATAATTCTTCGTCGACAAAAAAGGATATGATCAAGTTTTATAAAGTCACTTTAACGAATAAAGATAATATAAAGAGCTGAAAAAACTTAAAAAAAGCATAAAAATATATTGATTTTGTTTAAAAAATGTGTTAAAATCAATAACGAACTTTATATGACTTCTATATGACGCTTGCAGGAAATGCGTTTTGCGACCGAAGGAGTAGCACTCTCAGGTGTCCGAAAGGATGAAGACTGTAAGCCGATAGGACTTTGGAGAAGCTCCGCAAAGCCGGAGTGCCGAAGGGGCAAAGCGTTGTCGCCAATCTCTCAGGCAAAAGGACAGAGTTTTCTAATCCCTCTTGTTTTTTTGAGGGGATTATTGCCTTGGATCATTTTGACGGACGCATTATTGTCCGTCAAATTTTTTTAAAAAGGATGGTAGCGTATGAGTTCATTTCTCGAAAATCTCACCGATGTAAACGGCGCGGTCAACTCGTTCATCTGGGGCAGTATCGGTATTTTCCTTTTGATAGGAACAGGTATTCTGATGACTGTTTTGACAAAGTTTTTTCAGGTGTCGCACTTTGCTCACTGGTGGAAAAACACGATCGGCAAAATGTTTTCAAAGGATACCCACCTGAAAGACAGTAAGGCGATTTCTCCTTTTCAGGCTCTTTGCACGGCTCTTGCCGCAACGATCGGAACAGGTAATATTGCCGGCGTTGCCGCAGCTATATGTATCGGCGGAGCAGGCGCAGTATTCTGGATGTGGGTAGCGGCATTCTTCGGAATGATGACAAACTTCTCTGAAAATGTTCTTGGAATTTATTTCCGTCGTCGCAATAAGGACGGCGAATGGTCCGGCGGCGCAATGTATTATCTTGCCGACGGCGTTGGCTCGAAGAAAGGACTTAAAGGTTTTGCAAAAGTTCTTGCAATTCTTTTCTCAATTTTCACCGTTCTTGCTTCTTTCGGTATCGGCAGCATGAGTCAGGTCAATAAGATAATCCTCAATATTCAGGGCGCCTTCCATGTTCCTTCGCTTGAAAACATTGAGGTTTTTGAGGGCGTATCGCTTTATCCGATAATCCTTGGCGTTGTGATCATGATCCTTGCGTCTCTCATCATTATCGGCGGACTTCATCGTATCGCTTCCTTTGCAGAGAAAGTCGTTCCATTCATGGTAATTTTGTTTATAGTAGGCTCGCTTATCATCATTGGAAAGAATTATATTAACATTCTTCCTGCTTTCAAGGCAATTTTTGTTACTGCCTTTAAACCTATCGCAGCAGCAGGCGGAACGATAGGATACCTCATCAGTACAGTAATGACTCAGGGCTTCAAGAGAGGCGTTTTTTCCAACGAAGCAGGTCTTGGTTCTTCAGTTATGGTACACTCAAACTCTTCTGTCAGAGAGCCGGTCGTTCAGGGTATGTGGGGAATCTTTGAGGTTTTTGCTGATACCATCGTTGTCTGCTCCATGACTGCACTTGTCATTTTGACATCAGGCGTTTATGATCTTGCAACAGGCGCAATTGCCGAGGGCGCAACTGATGCAACTCTTGTTGCTGCGGCGTTTAACAGCGTTTTCTCTGTTGGCAACATCGGCGGAAAATTCGTTGCAGTTGCGATGTTCCTCTTTGCGTTCACAACTGTTCTCGGCTGGTCGCACTACGGCAAGAAAGCATGGGAATATCTTTTCGGCACGAAGAGCACTATTGTTTTCAAAATCATACATATTATTACGATACTCTTCGGCGCAATATTGACATCTTCTCTTGCATGGGATATTTCAGATACTTTCAACGGACTTATGATGATCCCCAACTTGATAGGCGTCGTTATCCTGTCGCCGCTCGTTGTCAAGATCACAAAGAACTATGTCGATCGTCACTTGAAGAAGAAGAGCGTCAAGCCCGAATACTCTTTCTTCCCTGAATATCAGCAGCAGGCGGAGGAAATCGAATCGGCAGAGTAAACAATATAATAGTCGCAAAAAAACAGCCACGGCAGATTTCTATACTGTCGTGGCTGTTTTTTATTGATGATATCCGTTGAGAAAATCAGTCAGGTTTTCAGCAAATTTTTTAAGCTTTTCAATTTC
>JAFSTS010000284.1 GCA_017445685.1 Clostridia bacterium
ATTATATACAAGTTTTCCACGATTGTCAAGGAAAAATATTTTTTTTGTTAAATTTTTAATTTGTACCAATTTTTTGCCGATTTTCTAATAATATTTCTAATTGTGATACAAAAAATATTGGATAAAAAGGTTGTTAAATTCTCTCTTATGTGGTAAAATATTACGGAATATTGAGTTTTTAACGGAGGATAATTATGAGCGAAAAATTTTACATCACAACTGCAATTGCTTACACTTCAAGAAAACCTCACATCGGCAACAGTTATGAAATCGTTATGACCGACGCTATTGCCAGATATAAAAGACTTCAAGGATACGATGTGTTCTTCCTTACAGGCACAGACGAACACGGTCAGAAAATCGAAGAAGCTGCAAAGCAGGCAGGCATCACTCCCAAAGAATATGTTGATAATGTTTCTTCCCAGATCAGAGAGATCTGCGATTTGCTCAACACTACCTACGACCATTTTATCAGAACGACAGATGAATATCACGAGAAAACCGTTCAGGATATTTTTCTGAAGCTCTACGAAAAAGGCGATATATACAAAAGCGAATATGAAGGACTTTACTGCACGCCATGCGAATCTTTCTGGACTGAAAGCCAGCTTATAGACGGCAAATGTCCCGACTGCGGCAGAGAAGTAACTAAAGCTAAAGAGGAAGCATATTTCCTGAGGATCTCAAAATACCAGAAGCAGCTTGAAAAATATATTGAAGAAAACGAAAACTTCATTTACCCGGAAAGCCGAAAGAAAGAGATGATCAACAACTTCATCAAGCCCGGCCTTCAGGATCTTTGCGTTTCAAGGAGCACATTCAAATGGGGCATTCCCGTAACTTTTGACGATCGGCACGTTATCTATGTCTGGATCGACGCTCTTTCAAACTACATTACCGCTCTCGGTTATTCTGCAAGCGGTGAAAGCAGCGAAAAATACAAAAAATACTGGCCTTGCGATGTTCACATCATAGGAAAAGATATTTTGCGTTTTCACACTATCTACTGGCCGATAATCCTCATGGCTCTCGGCGAGCCGCTGCCAAAGCAGGTTTTTGCCCATCCGTGGCTTCTTTTCGGAAATGACAAAATGTCCAAAAGCCGCGGCAATGTCATATACGCAGACGACCTCGTAAATCTTATCGGCGTCGACGCTGTCAGGTACTATCTTCTTTCCGAGATGCCGTATACAACGGACGGCTCGATAACTTACGAAACTATCATCGAAAGATATAATTCCGACCTTGCTAATACGCTTGGAAACCTTGTAAACAGAACAATTGCAATGACCCAAAAATACTTCGGCGGTGAAATAAACACTCCGACAGCCTTCCAGCCTGTTGACGACGAGCTGAAAGATGTTTGCGTTGAAAGTGTAAAGAAGGTTGACGACCTTCTTAAAGAATACAGAGTCAGCGACGCTATCGACGCAATTATGTCTATTGAAAAGAGAATCAACAAATATATCGACGAAACAATGCCCTGGTCACTTGCAAAAGATGAAACTCAGAAGGACAGGCTTGCAACAGTTCTTTACAATCTTCTTGAAAGCATCCGTTTTGTTGCTGTTCTTATCTCACCCTTTATGCCGCAAACGGCTGAAAAAATCCTTCTACAGCTTAATTCCGAACAGAAATCATACGAATCTCTTTCCTCTTTCGGAAATCTTGAAACCGGAATAAAAGTTTCCGAGCCTTCTCCCCTTTTCTCCAGAATCGACGCGGAAAAGATGCTGGCGGAAATCGAAGAAAAGCAAAAAGCCGCTCAGGAAAACAATCAGCTTAAAGAAGAAATCGAAGGCATTGCAAAAATCGGAATAGAAGATTTTGCAAAGGTTGACCTGAGAGTTGCAAAAATCACAAACTGCGAGCCGGTAAAAAAAGCCAAAAAGCTTCTTAAATTAACTCTTGACGACGGCACAGGAAAAGAGAGAACTGTTGCTTCGGGAATTGCTCAGTATTACACGCCCGATCAATTGACCGGCAAAAGCGTTATTGTAGTTTCCAATCTCAAGCCTGCAACATTATGCGGCGTTGAATCACAGGGTATGATCCTTGCCGCCGACTGTCCGGATGGACAAGTCAAGGTTATTTTTGATGACGACATTCAGCCCGGAAGCAAAGTAAGATGATAAATAACATTTTTGATTCTCACGCCCACTATGACGACGAAAAGTTTGACGGCGACAGACGAGAGATTATTGAAAAGATCTTTTCGTCAGGTGTATGCGCAGTTATAAATTGCGGCTGTGATGTTGACAGCAGCATGAAGTCAATCCGGCTTTGCGATGAATACGAAAAATTCTTTGCAGCAGTGGGTATTCATCCGCATAGCGCTGAGGAAGAAATGGACAGGCTCTCCGAGGTCTTCGGCATGATAAACAAGGACAAGGTCGTTGCAATAGGCGAAATAGGGCTTGATTACCACTATGATTTTTCTGACAGAGATATTCAAAAAA
>JAFSTS010000285.1 GCA_017445685.1 Clostridia bacterium
TCTGCCTGCGGTACCACCCAAATTGTGCAAAAAGCACCACTTTATTCGCCGTATTCGGCTTCCCTTAACGCAGGCTGACGGCTTCGCTTATCACGAAGCGGCTCAAAGCCGGCTGCAAACGCTGTCCGCAGGAACTCACACCAACCGTTCCCTCTCTGAGCGAGCGACACGCCTGCTCTGCTTTTCATTGCCTTTTGATATTGAAAACATTATATACCTTTTGTCCTAAAATGTCAAACGATTTATCAAAGAAAAAAGGGGCTGTCGCATTGACGTGACCCCCAAAACAGTTATTTTGCTGATTCTTCGATCAGTATTTTTTCAAAGCTGTTTTTTTTCAGTTCCAAAAGTCCCTCAACGGTTGTTCCGCCGGGGGAACAGACATTGTCGATAAGCTGAGAAGGATGAATACCGCTTTGCTTCATCATCACAGCGCTGCCGAAAACAGTCTGCCGCGCAACCTCAAGAGCAGTCTTTTCATCGATCCCGTTTTCAAGCAGAAACTTTGCATAGCTTTTTATCAGATCCTCGCAAAGTGACGCTGTTTTATGACGAAGAATTGATTCCGTTTCGTTCATTATTCTTCTGTTTCCTCAGGAATATCAGAAGTGCAATGCGGACATTTTGTAGCTTCGATGTCGATCTCGCTCTTGCAGAAGGGGCAGGTTTTTGTAGTGGGTTCTTCTTCCTCTTCTTCTGCCTTTCTCTTGGCGGCAACTTCTCTTGCTTTGTTTGCGCTCTTCATGATGCAGAAAACAACGAAAGCAATAATGAGGAAGTTGAGGATTGCAGAAATAAACGAGCCAAGGTCGATAGTCGTTGCAGTGTTGCCCTTTATAAGCTGGAAGGTAAAGCCGATTTTATCTGTTCCGCCGAAACAGGCAATGATGGGGTTGATGATGTTTTCGATGAGAGCTGTGACGATAGCGCCGAATGCGCCGCCGATGATAACGCCGACTGCAAGATCAAGCGCGTTGCCTTTTGCGATAAAATCTTTAAATTCTTTGATAAACTTGATGGGCTTTTTCTCTTTCATTTGCTTGAAATCTCCTTTTGTTTTTATTTTTTCTAATTATATCATGGCAAAAAAGATATGTCAATCAAATTTAAACAGCAGCTTGATGTTGACTTGAAGATAAAAAAATAATATAATATTTTTAACCGATTTTCAAGGAGATGTTGACATGGATCTGATAAAGAGTTTTTCAGTGGATCATACCCGTATCGTACCCGGTATTTTCGTCAGCCGAGTTGATGAAGTCAGCGGCGGCTTGGTGACGACCTACGATATAAGACTCAAAAAGCCGAACAAAGAACCCGTGATAGATGTTGCGGCAATGCACTCGCTTGAGCACATTATTGCCACCTATCTGCGAAACGACCCCGACTGGAAGGACGAGGTCATCTACTGGGGCCCGATGGGATGCCTTACGGGATTTTACCTGATCTTAAAAGGCAGCCGTTCGCCGCGGGAAATTTTCGATCTGCTTCTTCGAGCGTTCAAGTCTGTTGATAAATCAACAGAAGTCCCCGGCGCAGCTCCCGTAAACTGCGGACACTATCTTATGCACAATCTTGCGATGGCAAAATGGTACGCTGCCGAATTTGCCGGATACCTTCAAGCCAACTCTGACAATCAGGATATTTTTGAATATCCGAAGACAGATCGTCTTGTCACTGACGACGGACAAAGCTTTTTCGATTCGTAAGAGAAAAACAAAAATTAAATTTAAGCCAAAAACCTCTTCTGTCCATTAGGCAAAAGAGGTTTTTAAATCATCAAGCGATTTTATATGGCTTTGTTATATAACTTTGATACCAACGATTTAACCAACGCACAAAAAACGCAAAAATTGTGCGGTTTTTATTTTATCAACGCATTTTGTATGCAAAATGATTTTAGTTGACAGAAATGATTAAAAATGATACAATAATTGTGCGACACAAGTTAATATGGCAATTTGTATAAGTCTGCATTTTTATTATGGTAAAAATGCAAGCTCTTTTTCGCATTCTCATATGAATTGCCGAAACTTGTGTCGCAGCAAACGGAGTTATGCGTTTTTCGTGCGTAGCTTCGGCTGCGCATTTTTTTATTGTGGAAAGGAGGTTTATTTATGGTTTATAAAGAAGGTCATAGTTCATATGGTCATTGTTGGATTGAAGGCGATGGAGTGACATTTTGGGTTTATACTATGGACGGCAGGTCAAAGAGCGGCCCTTACTCATCCCTTAGCGATGCTATGCGCGAATTTAACCGGTATTGCTATTGATCGGCACA
>JAFSTS010000286.1 GCA_017445685.1 Clostridia bacterium
CTCAGGGCGACGCAAATAATGCTTCCGATGAGCCGATCGAATATAAACAAATCAAAGGAAAAGTGATCCTTTCCGTTCCCGGCGTCGGAAAAGTTGTTGATATTATCAAATCTCCGATCGTCGTAATCGCGTTTGTAGTTGTGATCTTCCTTCTTGTTGAGCGTTCATACAAGAAAGAGGAAAAAACCGAAAAAACTGAAGTCGAACTTTTGCAGGAGGAAATAAATCTTCTCAAAATGCAAAAGGAAATTGAAGAACTTAAAAAAGAAAAAGCTGAAAAAGAAGAGAATAATTCCGAAGAATAATTATGAAAGGGGGAGAGGGCATGCTTAAAAGATTTGCTAAAGACAGTTTTACATTAAGAGCTGTTATGATTCTTTTGGTTTTGCTTTTGATTTCCCTTTATATTTCCTCCGGCTATCTTGCAAAGTATGCGTCTGATAACAGTAGAAATGAAGGCGCCGGTGTAGCAAACTTCTCGTTTGATATAAATAATAGTTCAACAATAAATCTTGACCTCAGTTCTATTACAGGACCGGGCGCATCGCAGACATATACTTTTACAGTAAACAGTCCTGCAACTAACGAAGTTGCGCGCCATTATGAAGTTATCGTCAAGACCACGAACAATCTTCCTCTGACCCTGACTCTCGCTGATCAAACTGAAACGCTTGATTCTACTACCGATCCCGTTGCAACCGGTGTTTCGTATGAACTTTCCACAGACGGTAATGTTTCCTCCGGTACTGCGTTTTCGAAGACATATACTCTGACAGTTGCCTGGCCTGCCGCGCAAAATTCGACCGACTATTCCAAGGTCGTCGGCACTATTTCCATCGAAGTCTCAGGCACACAGGTCGACTAAAAACCTGTAGGGGCGGATATCATCCGCCCGATAAAGTCAGAACAAACCAACGGCTTTAATCAAACCCGTAGGGGCGGATACCATCCGCCCGATTAAGTCAGAACAGACCAACGGTTTCAAACAAACCCTAACGGGCGGATGATATCCGCCCCTACAATAGTAAACACTAATTAGCGGGTAATATCCACCCCTACGACAGTAAATATCAATTGTAAAATTATTTGTAACAATAAAAAGGAGGTGTCGGAATGACAAAATCCCGCAAAATCTTAATAGCACTGATTTCTGTTTTGTTAGTCGCAGCGCTTGCTGCTTCCGGCACTGTGCTCGGCAAATATTTCATAAAAGAATCCGGCGAAGAATCCGTTGCAGCTTCCAATTTCTATTTTGACAGCGATTATTTGAAGCCTGCTGTGTCCGCCGCCACATATACTGTTGCCGGCACATCAGTTGTTGTTTCGCTTAAAAATTTCATTGATTCCGCCAAAGTTACTACTCCAAACATCACTTATTCTGTTTCTGTAACAAACGGAACTTCATCTCCTGCGTCGGGCACGATAACAGGCGGCAGTGAAAACTTTTCAAGTGTGACTATCACTCCGACTAATGCGGCTCAACCTGTGACAGTTACTGCGACATCTACTGCACCTTTTGAAAAAGTGTTGACTGCGACATTTAATTTTACCGCTGATATGGCGCGTACTTCTGCAACATATCTGATTGAAGACAGCGCAAACAGCGACTATGCAACGCTCAAAATTCTTGCCGGCAACACGATTATTTCGGCTGGCACGCTGACTCTTAACTGGAACACATCCGATGTTTATCTTGATCCGACCAATCCTTATCTTGCCGGAAATGCAGGACTTTCTACAGGTACTCTTACGATCGGTCAGGCAATTGCTCCTCATTCAACGGCAGTGATTTATGTTTTCAAAGATGATGTAACGGATAATTTTTCTCATGCTGAATCCGCTATTTCTTCCAATTCAATTACGATTTCATAATTTCCCACAAAGTATAAAGGCAGTGATATGAATGAAAAAATCAAGAAAGATTTTTTTCCTTCTGTCACTGCTTTTCTTTGTCTTCATTTTTGCTTTTTCCTGTTTTAAGCTCGTTACATATTACTCACGCAGGGCGGAAGAAACGAGATATGTTCGAAATCTTGTTGAACAATTTGAAGTCGTTTTGCCGCCTGACAAACAGGATATATGCCCGATAAAAATTGACTTTGAAAATCTTTCAAAAAAGAATCCCGATATCGTCGCATGGATCTATTCAGACACGCTTGAAATCAACTACCCGGTCGTTCAGGGCAAGGATAACAGCGAATATCTGCACAGAGGATTTGACCGAAATTATCTTTATTCGGGAACACTTTTCATTGATTCCTTTAATGCCCGTGATTTTTCCGATTTAAATACCGTTATTTACGGACATAATATGCAAAACGGGACAATGTTCCATAAAATAGGAAAATACCGAAAACAAGCCTTTTATGACGAAAATAAGACAATTTGGCTTCTGACTCCCGATCAGAATTACAAGCTTTTGCCGTTCAGCAGCAAAATCGTTGAGCCTAAAGACGAAAGTTACCTGATGTTTGAAGATAAGGATTATTTTTACGATTATGTTTATGAGTCCTATGCAGACTCACTTTTTAAATCTGATGTTGATGTCACCTCAATTGAACGAATCGTAACTCTTTCAACCTGCACTTATGAGTTCAAAAATGCTCGCTTTGTGCTTTTGTGCAAGCTTCAGGAATGTTACTGATCAGTAATTTTTTGTTGACATTGTGCCGTCAATCGTATATAATGTAGTAGTTGTTAGAAGCCTTTGTTTTATGCCGGTGTGGCGGAATAGGCAGACGCAAGGGACTTAAAATCCCTCGCTGGCAACAGCGTACCGGTTCAAGTCCGGTCACAGGCACCAATCGAAAACCTCGACACGCATGATGCGCAGTCGAGGCTTTTTTTACCTGTTTATATGTACATTTATTTATATCAGCAGTAATATTCTTTATACCATTTAGCAAAGTTATGAAGTCCTTCGCGGATCGAAATTTTCGGCGTAAATCCGAAATCGTCCTCAAGCTGCTTACTGTCAGCATAAGTTATCGGTACGTCGCCTGCCTGCATTGGAACAAGTTCTCTATGCCCCTCAAAATCATAGTCTTTCGGCAAAACACCGCTTGAAACCAGTTCCTCCTGCAATACGCTTATAAAATCAAAAAGATTTTCAGGTGTTCCGCCGCCGATGTTATATATTGCATAAGGCGGAATCGGAAGACCGTCGCTGCCTTTTTCTTTGCCCGGTGCGCCCTGCATGATTCTGTAAATACCTTCAACAATATCGTCTACATAGGTAAAGTCCCGTTTCATGTTTCCGAAGTTAAAAATTTTGATCGTTTCATCGTTTGAAAGTTTTTTAGTCGCAGAGAAATAAAACATATCAGGTCTGCCGGCAGGACCGTAAACAGTGAAGAATCTCAGCCCTGTCACGGGGATATCATAAAGCTTTGCGTAACAATGGGCAAAAAGCTCATTGGATTTTTTTGTTGCAGCGTAGAGGCTGACGGGATTGTCGACTTTGTCATCGGTTGAAAACGGAACTTTTTTGTTGCCGCCGTAAACGCTTGAACTGCTTGCAAAAACAAGATGCTCAACGGGATAATATCTGCACGCTTCAAGAATATTGTAAAAACCATTGACATTCGATTCAATATAAACATCGGGATGATCAATGCTGTATCGGACACCTGCCTGAGCCGCAAGATTTACAACAACAGACGGCTTGTATTCTTCAAAAATCGAATCAACAAGTTTTTTGTCAGCAATCGAGCCCCTGATAAATATGTGTTCGGCAGGGGATCTTTCGGCTGCTTTTTCAATAAGAGCAAGACGATATTCCTTCAAGCTGACATCGTAGTAATCGTTCATGTTGTCAAGAGAAATGATCCTGCCTGCGTTCATTTCTTTCAGAAGTCTCAAAACAAGATTGGCGCCGATGAATCCGGGCGAGCCGGTGACAAGAATGGTTTTGTTATTTAATTCGATTGATTTTTTCATTTTGCCGCCTCTTTTGATCAGTCTCTTCTGAAAAGATCTCTTGTGAAAACTTTTTCCTCAACATCACCGAGAACATCCTTGTCAAAACGGTTGGCAATAATTAGATCGCATTCCGATTTGAACTTCTCAAGATCGTTGTGAACAGGATTGTGAAAAAATTCGCTGTTGTCTTCAAGAGTAGGCTCGTAGATCACCACTTCAATTCCTTCAGCTTTTATATGCTTAATAACATCCTGTATGGCAGAGGCGCGGAAATTGTCACTGTTGCTCTTCATTGTAAGGCGGTAAATACCGACTTTTTTCGGCTGTTGTTCAATAATGCAGTTTGCGATATATTCTTTTCTGACGGCATTACTGTCAACGACAGCCTTAATAAGTGTCTGCGGAACATCTTTATAGTTTGCGAGAAGTTGCTTTGTGTCCTTGGGAAGACAGTATCCGCCATAGCCGAATGAGGGATTGTTGTAAAAGTTTCCGATCCTCGGATCCATGCAAACGCCTTCAATGATCTTCTGCGTGTCAAGACCTTTGCTGGTGGCATAGGTATCGAGCTCGTTGAAATAAGAAACTCTGACAGCAAGATATGTGTTTGCAAAAAGTTTAATGGATTCAGCTTCTTTGGGACGGGTTATGAGAACGGGTATATCGGTCTTTTCTTTGCCTTCTCTTTCTTCCTCGGTCCAAGCGCCTTCAAGGAGAAGATTTATGAAATTCTTCGCATATTCCTCCTGATCGTCGTATGCGCCGACGACGATCCTGCTGGGATGAAGATTATCGTAAAGAGCTTTTGATTCTCTCAAAAATTCGGGGCTGAAGAAAATACTGTCGGCGTTGTATTTGTTCCTTACAAAATCTGTATATCCTACAGGTATAGTCGATTTGATGGCGATCGGAACATTCGGGTTGACTTCCAAAGTCTTTTCAATTGCATCTTCAACTGACGATGTATCAAAAAAGTGGTTTACTTCGTCGTAATTTGTCGGAGTGGCAATAATAACAAGCTCAGCGTTCTTGTATGCAGCGGACTTGTCCGTCGTGACAAAAAGATCAAGTTTTCTATTTCCGGCTCTTGCTTCTTCAAAGAAGCGTTCGATTTCGTCGTCTTTTAAAGTGGGGATCTTGTTGTTAAGCATTTCAGCTTTTTTTGGAGTTGTAGTTATTGCGGTGACCTCATGCTTCTGAGCTAAAAGTACGGCAAGGGAAAGCCCTACATAACCAACGCCTGCAACAGTAATTTTCATAAAAATGATCCTTTCTAAATTCCTATTTCCTAATTTTCCTTATTTTAGAATTATATCATTTGCAAATATAAATGTCAAATATTTAACAATATCTATCATTCAGCAATTGCTTCTTTCAAAACACCGACAGCTTTTTCGAGAAGTTCCTGATCAATGTTGAGAGGGGGGAGTAGACGGATTTTAGTCTTTGCGCTTAAAACAAGAACGCCGTTTTCCATACATTTGCTGATGATCTGCTTTGCGTCTTTGTCTGTTTCGATGCCAAGCATAAGACCAAGACCGGTAATACTTTTAACA
>JAFSTS010000287.1 GCA_017445685.1 Clostridia bacterium
ATATCTTCTTTTGTAAAAAACAGCGTGCTGTCCGTTGCAGCAGGCAGTACGATTGAAAGTATAGACGAAGCCGCTGCTTCTCTGAGCAGCGCCGCAAAGGGAAAAATCAGGATCTCTTTGCCGATGTCTCCTGTCGGAATGGAGTACTCTCTACACAAAAAAGCTCCTAAAATGCTTGAATGGATAGAAAAAACAGTTTCCTATGCCGCTCAAAAATACGGCGAAGTTGAGTTTTCAATGTCCGATGTCACAAGGGCAGAGGAGGAGTTTGTATCTCAGGCACTGGATTGCGCAGTTAAGGCAGGCGCAAAATCCGTATGCTTCTGCGATACGGCTGCGCTGATGCCTCCTGATGAATTTGCAGCATTTATCGAGAACGTTTCAAAAGATATTTCTATTCCTGTAGGCGTTGCGTGCAGCGATAAGAACGGTCTTGCGTGCGCAGACGCTATCCTTGCCGTTAAAAAGAACGCCGAGTGCGTCAAGACGAGCGTATGCGGCGAGCTTGTTGACCTTGAAACATTTGCCACGATGCTCAAAAACTGCGGCAACAACTTCGACGTTACAAGCTCTTTGAAGTATACCGAGCTTCACAGGATCGTCAAGCAGATAAAGAGGATCGTTGATAAATCCTCCGATTCGAAGTCATCAATGGCATTTGTTGAATCCGATAAACCTGCAATCAGGCTTGATGAAAAGGATTCCATTGAAGATGTTCAGGCGGCAGTCAGGATGCTTGGTTACGATCTCTCCGACGAGGACGCAGAAAAAGTTTACGAAGAATTTAAACGCGTAGCTTCAAAGAAAACTGTCGGCGCTAAAGAGCTTGATGCGATCGTTGCGAGCGTTTCACTTCAGGTTCCCGAAAAATACAAGCTTGTCAGCTATATCACCAACAACGGCAATATAATCTCGTCTTCTGCCCAGATAACTCTTGAAAAAGACGGTGAAGAGCTGAGCGGAATATGTATCGGAGACGGTCCTATTGACGCCGCTTTCCACGCGATCGAACAGATAACAGGTATGCAGTTTGAACTGGATGATTTCCAGATACAGTCTGTAACAGAGGGCAAGGAAGCTGTCGGCTCTGCAATAGTCAAGCTTCGCTGCGACGGCAGACTATTCAGCGGCAACGGAATTTCAACCGATATCATCGGCGCGGCGGTCAGAGCGTACATCAATGCCGTAAACAAGATCGCTTACGAGGAGGAGGAAAAATGAAATTATCTTTTTCAACAAAAGGCTGGCACTCAAAGACATTTGATGAATTTTGTGATGTAGCGGTCGATTTGAAATTCAAAGGTATCGAGCTTCACAATGTTTCCAACGACCTTTTTACAGATAAAAACGGCGCCTTTCATGATTATACGGCAGCCTCGACTCTCCGCAAGCTTTACAGCCTCGGACTTGAAATACCCTGCGTAGATTCGATTTGCAACATTGCAGATGAGTCTATCAGAGAAAAAACTGTCGCTGAGATCAAAAAGTGTGTTGATATCGCGTCAAAAATGAAAGTCCCGTTCGTCAGGATCAAGGCGCACAACAAGGAGTCCGATACTGTTGAAAACGCCGCAAAAACAGTTGAGGAGGTTTTGGAATATGCAAGGGAAAAGAGCGTAGTTTTGCTCGTTGAAACTTCCGGGATGTTTGCAAAAACAGATGTACTGAGAGACTTTCTTGACAGCTTTGCCTGTGACGATCTTGCAGCCTCATGGGAGCTTTCACAGGCTTATTTCGAAGCAGACGAGCAGCCCGAAGAGGTCGTCAAAAACCTCGGCGCATATATATGCCATGTGCATTTCCACGACGCTGCTTTACGCGACGGCGAAGTTGAAGATTGTCTTGCAGGCGAGGGAGAACTTCCGATCAAGGACATCATGCTTTCCCTCAGGTCAATAAACTATGACGGCTTTATCTCTCTCGTGTGGGATCCGAAATGGTGCGAAGAGCTTGACGACATGGACTTGATCTTTTCCCAGTTTGTCGGTTTCATGCGTCAGTTCAGCGACACATCCAAAAACGAGAGAACTTTCTACTACAACAGGGCTCACACGGGAAAATTTGTCTGGAAAAAAGACCTGCTCATTAAAAAGACATTTTCTCAGGTGCTTGACGAAATGGTCGAGTGCTTCCCCGATCAATATGCTTTCAAATATACAACCCTTGACTACACGAGAACATACAGTGAATTTCGTGATGATGTTGATGAATTTGCAAGAGTGCTTATCTCCATGGGCGTAAAAGCAGGAAGCAAGGTCGCTATATGGGCGTCCAATGTTCCGCAGTGGTATATCACCTTCTGGGCAACCACAAAAATCGGCGCGATCCTCGTCACAGTCAACACGGCTTATAAGATACACGAGGCTGAATATCTTTTCAGACAGTCCGACACACACACTCTTGTAATGACTGAGGGCGCGAAGGACTGTCACTACGGAAAGATTGTTGCCGAGCTTTGTCCCGAGCTTGAAAATGTGAAAAAAGGCGAGCAGCTTCACGCAAAGCGACTTCCGTTTTTGAGAAATGTTATCACTGTCGGCTTCAGGCAGAAAGGCTGCCTTGAATGGGAAGAAGCGCTTGAAAGAGCGCAGGAAGTAAAAGTCGAAGAAGTTTACAGGCGCGCAGCTCTTGTTGATGTTGACGACGTTTGCAATATGCAGTATACCTCAGGCACAACAGGCTTCCCGAAGGGCGTTATGCTCACCCACTATAATATCGTCAATAACGGCAAATGTATAGGCGACCGAATGGATCTTTCCACTGCCGACAGAATGATGGTTCAGGTGCCGATGTTCCATTGCTTCGGAATGGTTCTTGCCATGACTTCGACAATGACTCACGGCGGAACTCTTCTGCCTATACCGTATTTCTCGCCTAAGCCGTCTCTTGCGTGTATCAACAACGAGCATATCACGGCGTTTCACGGCGTTCCGACGATGTTTATTGCAATGCTTGAGCATCCCGACTTTGAAAAGACTGATTTTTCCTACATGAGAACAGGTATCATGGCAGGCAGTCCGTGCCCGATTTCCGCAATGAACGATGTTGTCAACAAAATGAATATGAAAGAGATCACCATCGTCTACGGTCAGACGGAAGCTTCTCCCGGCTGTACGATGAGCTCAACAGACGATCCGATCGAAGTTCGTGTTGCAACAGTCGGCAGAGCCATGCCTGAAATAGAATGTAAGATCGTCGACCCCGAAACAGGCGAAGACTGTCCCGACGAAGTGACTGGAGAATTTGTCGCAAGAGGCTATAACATCATGAAGGGCTACTACAAAATGCCCAAGGCTACAGCCGAAGCTATCGACAAGGACGGATGGCTTCACACGGGCGACCTTGCCTGCCGCACGAAAGAGGGCAACTACAGGATCACCGGCAGACTTAAAGATATGATCATCCGCGGCGGTGAAAACATCTACCCGAAGGAGATCGAAGAATTCATATACACAAATCCGAAGGTCAGCGACGTTCAGGTTATCGGCGTGCCTGATGAACAGTACGGCGAAGAAATCATGGCGTG
>JAFSTS010000288.1 GCA_017445685.1 Clostridia bacterium
ATATTTCGTAAATCATTTTTATTCCACCCTCTCACGAGCCATAGATTGACTTCATAATCACACAAGAAGTTTATCACAATCGAAAAAAACTGTCAACAAAACCGCACTAATACGGCGATAACCCTTGAAAAATCACACAAAAAATGATATTATATATTATTATCATTTGATTATCATGGGGAGGAGCGCAGCTATGGGACGAAAAAAATGGGTTGTGTCCGAGATTGACAAAGATCTTTGCGCCGAGATATCGCAGCAGTACGGCGTTTCTCCGTTTGCTGCGCTTGTCGCAGTGTCCAAGGGCATTACGCAGGAAAGCGACCTTGAAGACTTCTTCAGCGAGGAGCCTGTCTTTTTTCGAGATCCTTATGAGCTGCCGGATATGGAAAAAGCGGTTTTTAGGATAAGAAAAGCGCTTGAAGAAAATGAAAAAATCGCCGTTTTCGGCGACTATGACGCTGACGGCGTAACCTCAACGGCGCTGCTATATTCCTACCTGAAAAAATGCGGCGCAGATGTAATTTACTATATTCCCGACCGTAACTCAGAGGGTTACGGCATGAACCTGCAGGCGATCGACAAAATAAGCGCTCAGGGCGTAAAGCTGATAATTACGGTTGACAACGGTATCAGCGCATTTGAAGAAGCGCAGAGGATAAAGCAGCTCGGAATGGAGCTTGTCGTTACAGATCACCACAGGGCAGGCGAAACTCTGCCGGAGGCATTCGCTGTAGTCGACGCTTTCCGGCTGGATTTTCAGGACGACGGTTTTCGCGAATGGGCAGGTGTCGGAGTCGTATATAAGCTCATCGAAGCTCTTGAAGAGGACGACAGCGGACAGCTCCTCGAAGAATACAGCGACCTTGTTGCGATCGGCACAATTGGCGATGTTGTGAATCTGCGAAGCGAAAACAGGCAGTTTGTAAAAAGCGGAGTTTCTATGATAAACGAAAACACAAGGGTAGGTATTGAAGCTCTTCGAAGCGCGGCAGGTTATTCGGAAAAGGAGCTGACTTCCACTTCCGTGGCGTTTTCGCTGTGTCCGCGCATAAATGCCGCCGGCAGAATGGGCAGCGCGCTGACTGCGCTGAAGCTTCTTTTGTGCGAAGACAAGGACGAAGCGGACAAACTCGCAGAAAAAATAAACCAGGCAAATATTCTCAGACAGTCAACTGAAATGGAAATACTTAAATCCGCAGTTGAAATTGCAGAAAGCCGAAGGCTCAAATATGACAGGGTGCTTGTCGTTGAAGGCGACGATTGGCATACGGGAGTCATTGGTATCGTTGCGGCGAGAATGGTGGAAAAATATTCAAAGCCATGTATCATCATCTCAAAGCAGCCTGACGGCTCGGCAAAGGGATCTGGCAGAAGCATACCCGGTTTTTCGCTTTATGACGCGCTGAAATACTGTGAAGGTACGCTTTCTCAGTACGGCGGTCATACTCTTGCGGCAGGTCTGTCGCTCGAAAGCGAAGAGATAGAAGCATTCAGAGAAAAAGTCAATGATTACGCAAAGCAGTGCGGCGACTTTTTCCCTCAACTGACGATAGATTGCAGGCTTAATCCGAAGTTTTTGAACCTTGAATTGCTTGAAGCGATCAAAGCGCTTGAGCCTTTCGGAGCAGGCAATAAGCAGCCGGTTTTTGGACTTTACAATATGTATCTCGAAAAGGTTGAAGGAGTATCAAACGGCAAGCATTGCAGGCTTCTTCTCTCAAGAAACGGCTCGACTCTCAGCGCAATGAAGTTTGGCGTTTCGCCGGAGGAACTGGATTTCAAGGCAGGAGATACTGTCGACGCGGCAGTGTGCATTGATAAAAATGTTTACATGGGCGCTGTCAGACTTTCTGTCACCGTGAGGGATTTGAAGTTTTCCTCGCTGAAAGAAGACAGTGTAATTGAATCCATTCTTCTTTATGAAAAAATCAAAAGGAAAGAAAAAGTCGAATCACTGCAGGCTCTGAAAG
>JAFSTS010000289.1 GCA_017445685.1 Clostridia bacterium
TTCATAATGTATACACTTGCTAAAATAGTTTTGGGCTTTTATATCTATGTTTTTAATAAAATAAAGATAGTCGGCAAAGAGAATATCGCGCCTGACGGTTCGCTGATCGTTTACGGAAATCATCAGTCGATTATGGATATTTTTTGCCTTAATCTTGCTTTTGGCAGCAGAAAAATTATTTTCATGGCTAAAAATTCTCTTTTTAAAATTCCCATTATTAAAAACGTTGTAAAGGCTTACGGAGCTTTTCCCGTTGACAGAAGCAGGGCTGACATTTCGGCTATAAAAAATGCGCTTCGAGTTCTCAAGGAAGGTAAAACTTTGGGTATTTTCCCCGAAGGCACAAGAATCTCTTCCGAAGAAGAAAGCGATGCCAAAGGCGGAATTGCCATGATTTCCTAAAAAACAAAAGCAACTCTGCAGCCCGTAAGGATTATTTACAAAAGAAAACTCATGATATTTAATTCCATGACGGTAATAATCGGGAAAAGCTTTTCTTACGGAGATATAGAGATTCCTGCCGAAGCGGAAGATCCTCGTAAGGCTGCGGGAAAGATTCTCATGGAAAAGGTATATGATTTAAAGGTATGAAAATCTTAAAAACAGATACGATAGGTTTTTGCTTCGGTGTTGAACGTGCGGTAAAGGCTGTTTACGATATTTTGGAAAACGAAGAGCTTCGAGGTCGTAATATCTTTACTTGGGGTGAGTTGATACATAATCCCGACATTATTAATGAATTGTCATCAAAAGGCGTTACTTCAACCGAAAATATTGACGATATTAACGAGGGAGATGTTGTCGTAATCCGTTCTCACGGAGTGCCTTCTTCGGTAATAGATGCCCTAAAAGCCAAAAAAGCGGTGGTCTTTGATGAGACCTGTCCTAAAGTGAAAAAAATTCATAAAATTGCCACAGATTCAAAAACCCTTATAATTTCGGGAAATATTGAACATCCTGAAGTAAAAGGCATCATCGGTAATTGTAAAAACAAATTTTATGTCGTAAAAGATATTGACGAATTGAAAAAAATAGTGCATAATATATATAGCGAAGATGAACAGATCACTTTTGTTTCTCAAACGACCTTTTCCGTGGAAATGTTTGAGGAGATGAAAAAGTTCATTTCTCAATATAAGAATATCACTGTTGAAAACACGATTTGTCACTCCACCGAGGAACGGCAGCAGCAGGTAAGAGACCTTGCGCAAAAGGTGGACATGTTTATTGTTGTTGGCGGTAAAAACAGTTCCAACACAAAGAAGCTTTTCGATATTGCATCTCAATTTTGCGAAGCGTACCATATCGAAAGCGTTAAGGAGTTACCCTATTATATTAAATATAAAAAAATAGGACTGTCATCAGGTGCATCTACACCTGTTAGAGCAGTCGAGGAGGTTATTTTTAACATGATTAGCGAAATCGACAACAAAGACGTCATTGAACAGGACGTTGACTTTCTGGAGGCTCTTGAAGAGTCCCTTAAGACTATTCGTAACGGCCAGAGAGTAAAAGGTATCATCAGTGCTATCAACGGTACCGAAGTTCAGGTGGACCTTGGAGTAAAATACTCCGGCATTATCCCCACAGCAGAATTTGCTGATGACGAGGCTCCCAAAATCGGTGACGAGATTGAGGCGTTTGTTGTCAAGGTAACGGACAGTGAAGGCACAGCACAGCTTTCCAAGAAACATCTTGATATGGTAAAAGGTCTTGAAAAGATCAACGAAGCGTATGAGCAGAAAACCGTTCTTACAGGCAAAGTTTCTGAGATTGTTAAGGGAGGACTTATTATAGCCATTCATGGTGTCAGAGTGTTCGTTCCCGCATCTCAGGCTACATTGAAGAAGGACGAAGACCTTGAGCCCCTTAAGAACACAGAAGTTAACTTCCGCATCATCGAAGTTGACGAAGGCAACGGCAGACGTAAACGTGTTATCGGTTCTATTCGCAGCGTTCTCAGAGAAAAAAGACAGGCTGAAATTGAAAGCTTCTGGAATTCTCTTGAAGAAGGCAAGAAATACGACGGTGTTGTTAAGTCTCTTACAGCATTCGGCGCATTTGTTGATATCGGCGGCGTAGACGGTCTTGTACATATCTCCGATATGACATGGACAAGAGTTAAGAATCCTGCTGAACTCGTTTCCGTAGGCGAAAAAGTAAGTGTTATCGTTAAGAGCTTTGACAAAGAAAAGAAGAGAATTTCTCTTACAATGAAA
>JAFSTS010000290.1 GCA_017445685.1 Clostridia bacterium
CAGGGTTGTCGATAACGAGAGAATCCCCGAACCCGGCGTTCTGACATACAGGGGCATAGACATAAACGATATCGTCGCGGGATGTACGGGACAAAACCGTTTCGGTTTTGAGGAGGTCGGCTATCTCCTTCTGTTCGGAAAACTGCCGACCCATTCACAGCTTGAAGCGTTCCGTGCCGTGCTCGGCGAATGCCGCGAGCTTCCCGAATACTTTGCCGAGGATATGATAATCAAGGCTCCGTCACCAAATATAATGAACAAGCTTGCAAGAAGCGTCCTGTCACTTTATTCATACGATTCAAATCCCGACAGCATCGAGCTTGAAAACCTGATCCGTCAGTCGCTCAGGCTTATTTCCCAGCTTCCGACGATCATGTCGTATGCGTATCAGGTCAAAAGGAAAAAATATTATAACAAGAGTATGTATATCCATCCGCTTGACCCGAATCAGTCTACGGCTGAATCTATTCTCAGGACGATTCGAAGCGACAGACATTTTACCGACGAGGAGGCAAAGCTTCTTGACAAGTGCCTGATGATCCATGCCGAACATAGCGGCGGCAACAACTCAAGCTTTGCCACAAGGGTGCTTTCTTCAAGCGGAACAGATACCTACGCTGCCATCTCAGCCGGCATAGGCTCGCTGAAAGGCCCCAAGCACGGCGGCGCGAACATCAAGGTTCACGAAATGGTCGAAGAAATGGAAAAAGGCATAAAGGATGTCACCGACGAAAACCGGGTCGCCGACTATATTGCTAAAATCATCAGCCGTCAGGCAGGCGACGGAACAGGACTTGTCTACGGAATGGGACATGCCGTTTACACCATGTCCGATCCGAGAGCGCAGGTGCTCAAAGCCCAGCTTGAAAAATGCAGCCTGAACGACGAGCTGTCAAGCAGGTTTGCGCTGCTTAAAAACATTGAAAAAATGACTCCTGTTGTGTTCAAGCAGCAAAAGAAACATTCAAAAACAATGTGCGCAAATGTCGACTTGTACTCAGGTCTTGTCTACGATCATCTGAAGATACCGTGCGATCTGTTCACTCCGCTTTTTGCAATTGCAAGAATGCCCGGCTGGTGCGCGCACAGAATCGAGGAGATCATCACTTCAAAGAAGATAATCCGTCCGGCATACAAGAGCGTTTCGTTCTCAAACAGGTATGTGCCGATCGACGAGAGAAAAGAGTCCGTGTCGCCTACGGAGTATATTCCAACAGAGGAGCGTGTTTAAATGAGTATCAAGGGAAGTTCAGGCAAGATAAAAACAGAAGCCGCTTTGCCGATATTTCTCGTTTTTGCGGTCATTGCCGCCGCATTGAGACTGTATCAGTATTTCACAATAATCGAGACAGATACCGGATTTTTCAGCGAAGAAAATTTTACTGTACCGTTGCTTTACGGGATCCTGGCTGTTGCAGGCGTACTGATTTTTGTAATTACTTATCTTGCAAAAAAAGTTCCGCTTTCCACATTGCCTGAGGGAAAAAGTATACCTCTTGCAATTGCGGGATCAATTTTTTCGTTGTCATTCCTTATCGACGCGGCAATTCAGTTCTACAGTTGTACTGTGATTTCGTCTGCCACCGGATCCATGGAATATCTTACTTCAAGCGGAGCTATCTCCTATCTTTTCAAGTCAGGCATGGCTCCAAAGGGGCTTGAAGCGTTTTTCGCGCTTCTTTCGGCAGTGTATTTTCTGATATTTGCAATAAAATTCTTCGGCGCTTCAGTGAGTGTTCAGAACAGGAAAATTCTTGCCGTCATGCCGGTGTTTTGGGCGACGGCGAGAATGCTGCAGCGTTTTACAAGAACGATCAGCATAATCTATGTTTCCGATCTTTTGCTTGAGCTTTTCATGATAGCGTTCATGATGATGTTCTTTTTGTCATTTGCGCAGCTTGCTTCAAATGTCAATTCCAGACATGTCGTCAACAAAATATACGCCTATGGTCTTATCGGAGCGCTTCTTGCGGCAGTTGTTGCAGTTCCGAGACTTGTTGTTCTGATAGTCGAGCCGTCAAGGATCGTAAGCAATGATCCTCTTGAAATTTGCGACATAGGATACCTGATTTTTGCAGTTGTCTTGTGCTGTGAAATGATAAAAATGCCTACAGAGGACAATATCACGCTCAAGGAAGTTGAAAAGCTTCAAAAGGAACACGAACAGCAAGAAGAAAACTAATCCGAAAAAGAGGTCAAAATGTTTTTTAGCAATCTCCTGATCGTTTCAAAACAGGTCGCCATTCTCTATGTACTGGTGGCGCTCGGCTTTGTTGTCGATAAAGTTGGAATATTTAAAGATAAAACGGCCAAGCTTTCCAACGATCTTTTATTTTATATTATAACGCCTGCGGTTATGATCAGGTCGTTTATGGAGGTTGACGGCTCAAAGGAGAATATCAAAAATCTCCTGATAGCCGCCGCTCTCGGCGCAGCTCTCCAGACGCTCGGCGCAGTGCTTGCCGAAATATTTTTCAGAGACAAAAACGATCCCGATAACTGTGTGTATAAGCTTGCGACATCTTACGGGAATGTCGGCTATATGGCTTTGCCGCTGGCGCAGGCGATGTTCGGAGCGCAGGGCGTTTTCTTCTGTTCGGGAGTTGTTATCGTTTTCAATATTTTCAATTTCACTCACGGCATACAGATAGTCTCGGGCGAAGGAAAATTTGATTTGAAAAAGCTTGTCCTCAACCCCGGAACGATAGCTGTGCTTATCGGACTGCCGTTTTTGATTTTTCATATTCCCGTGCCTGAGATCGTGGCAAAACCGATGGATTATGTCGCGTCGCTTCAAACTCCGCTTGCGATGATCTTCTTTGGAACATATCTTGCAAACACCGATTTGAAAACGATGTTTCAAAACAAAAAAATCTATCTTACAACATTCTTAAAGCTCATTGCCATTCCGCTTATCATGCTTGGGATCATGAAGCTTTTCGGCGTTGGAAAAGAAATGACGAGCGCAATATTGATCTCTGCGTCAGCGCCGAGCGCGAATATGACGGTCATGTTCAGCGCAAAATACGGAAAAGATGTAGGTCTTGCTTCGAAGCTTGTTGCTGTGTGTAGCTTTGTTTCGATCGTTACTATGCCCGTGATGATAGCGTTTGGATCGCTTTTTAATTGAAAAAATGAAAGAAAAAGTTGAAAAAATCATTTCGCGCTTTACAGAGGATTTCGGCTTTTGTGAATTTGAAAAAGTTGCTCCTCATCTCATTGAATGCGCGAACAAAAGGAAAATACCCGAAAGTGCAAAAACGGTTATCACAGTGATTTTTCCGTACTGTCTCGACGACGAACTGTACGAAAACCTGAATGTTTCAAGGTATGCCGCCGTGCCGGATTATCATCTTGTTGCAGGCAAATATCTTGAAAAAATTGTCATCGCGCTGAAAGAGGAATTTGCAGACGAAGATTTTGTGTTTTTTACCGACAATTCGCCGATAAGCGAGGTTGCGACTGCGTGCGCTTCAGGTCTTGGAGTCGTGGGCAGAAACGGTCTTTTGATAAACGATAAATACGGCTCGTGGGTTTTCATAGGGGAAATAGTTACCACGCTTGATGTCGGAAAAACCTCGGTTGAGATCAAAAGATGCCTCGACTGCGGCAAATGTGTCAGGGAATGTCCTGTTTCGGCTCTGAGCGAGGAAAACTTCGGCAGAGATATCTGCCTTTCCAATGTAAGCCAGAAAAAAGGCGAGATCCCCGAAGAATATCAGCTTCTTATGCAGAAATACGGCTGCGCGTGGGGATGCGACATCTGCCAGCAGGTCTGCCCCATGAACAAAGGCAAAAGAAAAACTGCCATCGAAGAATTTATTAAGGGGTTTGTATCTCATGTAGATGAAGGCGTTGAAGTCGAGGGCAGAGCTTTTGCGTGGCGCGGAGAAAAAGTGATAAAAAGAAACCTTGAGATAATCAATAAAAAGCGGTGAGAAAATGAATTTTTCCGGCATCGGCATTGATGAAAATCTGAAAACTCAAATTGAAAATTGCTTTTCGTCCGGAAGAGTTCCGCACGCTTTCATCATTGAAGGCGCAAAAGAGGACGAAAGACGCGCTCTTGCCGATTTTCTTGCTAAGATTTTTGTATGCAAGAGTGATGAAAAGCCCTGCGGAGTTTGCTCCGGGTGCAGAAAAATCGAATCAAAAAGCCATCTGGATTATAAAATATATGAGGGCAAGGGTAAAAGCGGTGCTGTTTCAATCGACGATATCAGACAGCTTCGGCAGGATGTGTATATTTCCCCGAATGAAGCGGAAAGGAAAATTTATCTTGTCTGCAACGCCCATAAGATGAACGAATATGCCCAGAATGCTTTGCTCAAATGTCTCGAGGAGCCGCCTTCTTACGCGGTGATCATACTCGAATGTGAGGAGAGAACACAGCTTCTTGAAACCGTGCGTTCACGCTGCGCAGGGTTTCGAGTGGGTGAAATGGAAAAGCAGGAGCTTTCTCAAAAAAAGCTTGAAGAAGCGCAGAAGCTTTCAACGCAGCTTGCAAAGGCGATCGTCGATCCCACAGAGGCTTCGCTTATGGCGCTTATAGGGGCATTTGAAAAAGACAAGGAGCTTTTGAAACTTTGTATTCGCTGTCTGGTTGAGATCCTCAGAGACGCGATAGTGTCATCTCAGGGCATCGAGGGTGAATACGGCATAGGAGTGTCCGCGCTTTGCGATAATCTGACTGTCGGACAGATGATGAAAATGATAAGCTCGCTCAATATTATTGATGAAGATATTGATAAAAATGCAAACAACGCTCTTTTACTGAGCCGTATGTGCTATATGCTCAGAAGAGATGCTCAAAGATAGCAATCAATCTAAATAAAACGAAAGGATCGCAGTCATCTGCGCAGAAGAAAAACATGACGGAAGTAGTCGGAATTAAATTCAGAGAGGTCGGAAAGATTTATTATTTTGACCCCGATTCCATGAAAATAGAAAAAGGCGTAAAGGTCATCGTTGAAACAGCGAGAGGCATGGAATGCGGCGATGTTGTCGTTTCCAACAAAATGGTAAACGATGAGGAGATAGTTCCTCCGCTGAAGAAAGTAATTCGTGTTGCCACGCCCGACGACCTGAAAAAGCTTGAAGAAAACAAGCTCAAGGAACAAAAAGCGTTTGATATCTGCAAGAAGAAGATAGTCGAGCACAAGCTTGATATGGATCTTGTCAATGTTGAATATACATTTGACGCAAGCAAGATCACATTTTATTTCACCTCTGACGGCAGAGTCGATTTCAGGGAAATGGTCAAGGATCTTGCCTCGGTTTTCAGAACGAGGATAGAGCTCAGACAGATCGGCGTGCGCGACGAGGCGAAGATGATCGGCGGTCTTGGAATGTGCGGCAGGGAGATCTGCTGCAGCTCATATCTTGACGGCTTCAGACCCGTTTCCATAAAGATGGCAAAGGAACAGGGACTTTCCCTGAATCCTGCCAAGATCAGCGGAACCTGCGGAAGACTCATGTGCTGCCTTAAAAATGAGCAGGATGTTTACGAACATCTTTTGAAAGTTACTCCAAAGGTCGGCGCAGTTGTAAAGACATCGGACGGAAAAGGTATTGTGATCGAGGCAAATATGCTTAAAGGCACACTGAAAGTAAGGCTGGACAAGAATCCGGACGCAGCGCCGAAATCCTTTAGCCGCAAGGATGTCAAGATCATCAAGGACGCGCAGATCAAACTGAGCCGCGAAGAAATTGACGCGATGAAGGACATTGAAAACTGATTTGGCAGTATCGCTTAAAAACTTTATAACAAAAAACTATTGATTTTTTCTGAATATGTGCTACAATAGTTTAAACGGAACGAAACCGTTTCGAAAATACTAAAGGGGAGGTTAAGATTATGGCTTATCAAATTTCAGACGATTGCATTTCCTGCGGCGCGTGCCAGGCAGAATGTCCTACAGGCGCTATTTCTGAAGGCGAAGACAAGTATGTTATCGACGCAGACACTTGCATCGATTGCGGTTCTTGTGAATCTGTTTGCCCTGTCGAAGCTCCGAAGCAGGCATAACCGCCCTTAGTAACAAGACGGGATGGGGCTGTCGCATTTAGCGAAAAACATTAAAGCAATATAACTTACAAGGGATGATCGCAAG
>JAFSTS010000291.1 GCA_017445685.1 Clostridia bacterium
TAGCTGCAAGAGCGCCGTTTTCATCGCATTTAATATCGCCTTCGCCTGCGTGTTCGGAAGCGATGGGAGCGGAGAATGCGATTTCGTCAAGGAGCATATCTACCGCGTCGCCTGTGTAGCCTGCGCACGCATATACGGGGTAAACAGTACCTTCGCTTACGCCTTTGTTGAGAGCGTTGATGATCTCATCTCTTGTGAATTCTTCGCCTTCAAAGAATTTTTCCATAAGTTCTTCATCGGCGGAAGCAACTGTTTCTGTGAGAATGTCGAGCATCTCTGTGATACGGTCATCTTCGGGCATCGGAACTTCTGTGCCTTTGCCGTTGTTGTATTTATAAGCTTTTCTTGCAGCGAGGTTAACGTAGCTTTCAACCTTGCCGTCTGCCATGTAAGGTACGATAACGGGGCAAACTTCGCTCTTGTGCTCTTCTCTGATAGCTTCAAACGTTTTGTAGAAATCGGCGTTTTCCGCGTCGCAGCGCGTAACAGCAAACATAACGGCGATTCCTCTTGTGCTGGCGGCTTTATATGCCTTTTCGGCGCCGACGTCATAGCCCGAACCTGCGGCTGAAACGATAAGTGCGCTTTCAGCGGCTCTGATACCTTCACTCATACCGCCCGCAAAGTCGAAAAGACCGGGAGTGTCGATAATATTTATTTTAAAGCCCTTCCATTCGATGGGAGCGACTGCTGATGAAACCGAAACATGGCGGCGCTTTTCTTCAGCGTCAAAGTCAAGTACTGTGTTGCCGTCTGCAACTCTGCCCATACGGTCAGCCGCGCCGGCTGTGAAGAGCATTGCTTCTGCAAGAGTTGTTTTACCTCTGGAGCCATGACCGGCTATTGCAACGTTTCTGATATCTTTTGCATTATAGGTTTTCAAATTTATTTCCTCCTTGATTGCCAAAAGGCAGCTTTTGGTTTGGAATAATCCAACATCTTTTCGATTATAACATTTCATAAGATATATTTCAAGCACTTTTCATAAAAATTATCAAATAATAATAAACTTTTTGTTTGAGAAAAGGTGAAATTTATTTCATAAACTGCTTGCATTTTGCAAATCATTGTGATATAATCTATCGGCAAAACGCATGCGAGGTGTTTTCTGCGCCCGGTTCGTCAAGCTTTTTTCGGCTGATGTGCGCATTTTAAGCCCCGCAGAGGTACTAAACTTAGGAGGAAAAAGAAATGTCAGTAGTATCAATGAAACAACTGCTTGAAGCAGGCGTCCATTTCGGACATCAGACCAGAAGATGGAACCCCAAAATGGCTCCCTACATCTTCACAGAGCGCAACGGAATTTACATCATCGACCTTCAGAAAACAGTTAAGAAGCTCGAAGACGCTTATCTTTTCGTTCGCGACGTTGCCGCAGAGGGCAACGAAGTCCTTTTCGTAGGCACAAAGAAACAGGCTCAGGATTCTATTAAAGAAGAAGCTATCCGCTGCGGCATGCCTTATGTTAACGCACGCTGGCTGGGCGGTATGCTCACAAACTTCAACACGATCCAGAAAAGAATCAAGAGACTCGCTCAGCTCAAAGCTATGGAAGCTGACGGAACTTTTGATATGCTCCCCAAAAAAGAAGTTATCAAGCTCAACCTTGAAATCGAAAAGCTTGAAAAGTTCATGGGCGGCATCACAGAGATGAAAAAGCAGCCCGCTGCAATGTTCATCGTTGATCCCAGAAAAGAAAGAATCGCAGTTGCCGAAGCTCACAGGCTCAGCATCCCGATCATCGCTATTGTTGACACAAACTGTGACCCCGACGAGATCGACTACGTTATCCCCGGTAATGACGACGCTATCCGTGCCGTTAAACTTATCGTAGGCGCAATGGCTGACGCTGTTATCGAAGGCAGACAGGGCGAGCAGAGCGCTCCCGCTCCGGCTGAAGAAGAAGAGCCGGCAGCAGAAGAAGCAGCTGAATAATTGATTAAATAAAACCTTATTTACAGGAGGAAAATATAATGGCAGCATTTACAGCTAAAGACGTTCAGGCTCTTCGTGAAAAGACCGGCGTCGGCATGATGAAATGTAAAGAAGCTCTTGTTGCTTCTGACGGTGATATGGACAAAGCGATCGACTTCCTTCGTGAAAAAGGACTTGCCGCTTCTCAGAAAAAGGCAAGCCGTGTAGCGGCTGAAGGCGTTGTTCTTGCTTATGTTGACGAAGCAAAAAAAATCGGCGTTGTTCTTGAAGTTAACAGCGAAACCGACTTCGTTGCAAAGAACGAAAAGTTCACGGACTTCGTAAGCAACATTGCAAAAACTATCGTTCGCGACAACCCCACAGACGTTGAGGCTCTCAGCGCAGCTAAGCTTGAAGGCAGCGACGTTACTGTTGAGGAAATGCGTCAGGAACTCGTTCTTTCCATCGGTGAAAACATGAAGATCCGCCGTTTTGAAAGAGTTGAAGGTCACGCTGTTACTTATATCCACGGCGGCGGCACAGTTGCAGTTCTTGTTCTTTTCGATACAGACGACGCAACGGCAGCTACAGAGGAATTCAAAGTAATGGGTAAAGACGTAGCAATGCAGATCGCGGCTATGAGCCCCTCTTATCTTGACGAAGAGAGCGTTCCCGCAGAGGTTCTTGAGCATGAAAAAGGCATCCTCATCGCTCAGATGAAAGAGGATCCCAAAATGGCTAACAAGCCCGAAGCAGTTCTCGGCAAGATCGTTGAAGGCAAAATCGGCAAGTATTATAAAGAAAACTGCCTTGTTGAGCAGGAATTCGTTAAGAACGGCGATTTCACCGTAGGCGGCTATATCGCAGATGTAGCAAAGAAGCTCGGCGCAGACATCAAGCCCGTTAAGTTCATCCGCTACGGCAAAGGCGAAGGCCTTCAGAAGAGAGAAGACAACTTCGCAGAAGAAGTTGCCAGCATGATGTAATCATCATATAACAATTCGACCGATGTTCATTTTATGTGAGCATCGGTTTTTTGTTTTTTTTCTGTGCTCTGCCAGCGGGCGATGACCTCGTTGGTACAAACATCAAGTCATCTTTACAAATCGGTATTTGTCGATTCGTTTGCAATGTATGATATACCCGGCTCCCTTGTGCAAAGGGAGCTGTCACGGAGTGACTGAGGGATTGTCTTTAA
>JAFSTS010000292.1 GCA_017445685.1 Clostridia bacterium
AGGAAAAGACCCAACGGCTGTCATAGGCGGCAAGCTTCCCTTCAACAACAGGTATGGAGTCGTCGGTCACAGCGAAAACATGGTATGTGAAGCGTGCGAATTTGTCGATACTTTTCTTGATCTTGATCCTGATGTTTCAGTTATACTCAACATTGACGAAGATCACCTTGATTACTTTAAAACGCTTGAAAATCTTAAGGCATCTTTTACAAAATTTGCAAACAACGCAAGCAAGGCCGTTATTTACAACGGAGATGACAAAAACACAATTGACGCTATTAACAATGCTGAAAGAGGTAAGGATCTCATTACCTTCGGTCTTGGCGAGGAAAACGACTATCGAGCCGTTAATGTTGACGCAGAAAGCTCCGCTTTCCCCTGCTTTGATGTTTGCAGGGATAATGAAATCCTGGGTCACATAGAGCTTCATATACCGGGTGAGCACAATGTCTATAACGCTCTTGCAGCTTTTGCGTGCGCTCATTATTCAGGCGTTGAAGCCGATGAAGCGATAAAGGCTATCGAGCAGTTTAAGGGCGCAGGACGACGCTTTGAAATACTCGGTAAATATAAAGGCATCACGATTGCAGACGACTATGCCCATCATCCGAAAGAGCTGAAAGTTACGCTTGAAGCTGCTATGAAGATGGGATATAAAAAGGTCTATGCAGTTTTTCAGCCGTTCACTTTTTCCAGAACAAAGATACTTTTTGACGACTTTGTAGAAGTTCTCCAAATCCCCGATAGATGTGTTCTTACAGAAATCATGGGTTCACGGGAGATCAATACCTACGGCGTATATACTTCTCAGCTTGTTGAAAAAATCCCCGGAAGCGTTCAGGTTGACGGTTTCGAAAATATAGCAAAATATGTTACCGAAAAAGCTCAGGACGGAGATCTTATTATCACTCTCGGCTGCGGCGACATTTACAAGGCTGCAAAAATAATGGTCGATATTTTAAAAGAATGATTTTTTAAGGAGGCGTCGCCATGAAAAGCCGGCTTCAATTCAATAACGGAAAATTTAAAATTCTTGTCTGTTCTGACCTGTACGAAAGCGTAAATTCCGACAAAAGAATAAATGAGCTGAAGACAAAAGACACCATGCTTTTTCTTGACGCTTCTATAAAGGCTTTATCTCCTGATCTCGTTGTTTTCAACGGCGACAGCGCTTTTGGAGATAATGAAAACGATCTTCGTGAAGCAATCAGCCACATATCGCGCACGACCGACAAGCTTGACATCCCCTTTGCTGTTGTATTTGGCGATGAAGAAAACGACAAACAGGATATTTTGAAATTGACAAAAATATATTCAGAGCATGAAAACTGTCTTTTTAACCTTGTCAATGAAGATATGAACACAAGCGGCGACTATAATACAGTTATCTTCAACAAAGACGGCGAGCCGAAATACAACCTCTGGTTTTTCAACTCAAACGGCTCTTCTCCTCAAAATGAAATCAGTTCGCATTACGACTGGGTACACGATGAACAGATAGA
>JAFSTS010000293.1 GCA_017445685.1 Clostridia bacterium
TGTGAAGCGTCAGCAGATTGCAGGTGCCCGTGAGAAGGCTCAGACCACAATATTCCGCCACGTTTACGGAAAAGACGGTATTGACGAGCAGGAGCTTTTCAACACTCTTATGGAATACCGAGAGATCATAAAACCCTATGTTGCCGATACGGCTAAAATAGTTCGTCAGGCTATTAAGGACGGCAAGAATATTCTGCTCGAGGGTCAGCTCGGCTCGCTTAAAGATACTGATTTTGGAATTTATCCGATGGTCACATCATCTTCCACGCTTGCCGGTTACGGCGCAGTCGGCGCAGGAATACCACCGTATGAGATAAAGGAAATTGTCGCAGTTACAAAAGCGTATTCAAGCGCAGTCGGCGCAGGCGAATTTGTCAGCGAAATTTTCGGAGAAGAAGCTGAGCAAATGCGTATTCACGGCGGAGACGCAGGCGAATACGGAGCAACTACTCACCGTCCGAGAAGAATGGGCTGGTTTGACTGCGTCGCAACAAGATACGGCTGTGAAGCGCAGGGAGCGACTCAGGTCGTTCTGACGGCGATAGACTGCCTTTCGTATCTTGACGAAATAAAAGTATGCGTCGGATATGAAATTGACGGTGAAGTTACGAAGGACTTCCCGGTGACACATCTTCTCAAAAAAGCTAAACCTGTTCTCAAAGCTTTCCCGGGCTTTAAATGCGATGTAAGGGGAATCAAGGAGTTTGACAAGCTTCCAAAAGAGGCTCAGGACTATGTTCTCTTCATTGAAAAAGAAATCGGCGTACCGATCACGATGGTTTCAAACGGGCCCGGCAGAGAAGAAATCATTTACAGATAAGCGGTGAAACAATGAAAGAGTCAATTTTGGTGCTCGATTTCGGAGGACAGTACAATCAGTTGATTGCAAGGCGGGTAAGGGAGAACAATGTTTATGCTGAAATTCTGCCTTACACGACCCCGATCGAAACGATAAAAGCAAATAATTACAAGGGCATAATCTTTACGGGCGGGCCGCATTCTGTTTTTGACCCTGAGTCTCCTCATTATACGAAGGAGATACTTGAACTTGGCGTGCCGATCCTCGGAATTTGTTACGGATGTCAGCTTGTTGCATGGATGGCAGGCGGAGAGGTTAAAACCGCTCCTGTGTCGGAATATGGAAAAATCGAGCTGAAAGTCAAAAAAGAAAGCTTGCTTTTAAAAGATGTGGACGACAAAAGCACGGTCTGGATGAGCCATACGGATTACATTTCAAAAGCTCCCGAAGGCTTTGAAATAACGGCAATGACTTATGACTGTCCGTGTGCGGCTATGGAAAACAAAAGCAAAAAAATTTACGCCGTACAGTTTCACCCTGAAGTTACGCACACTGCCTTTGGCAAAGAGATTTTCCGCAACTTTATTTATGACATTTGCAACTGCAGCGGCGACTGGGTGATGGACAGCTTTATCGACGAAACGGTCGAAGAATTGAGAAAGACGATCGGCGACAAAAAAGTCATTCTGGGCTTATCGGGAGGTGTCGACAGCTCGGTGGCGGCAGCTCTTTTGAGTAAAGCGGTCGGCAAGCAGTTGACCTGCGTTTTTGTCGATCATGGACTTTTGAGGAAAAACGAGGGCGACTTTGTTGAAGAGACCTTCACAAAAATGTTTGATATGAATTTTGTTCGAGTAAACTGCGAAGATGTCTTTCTCGATAAGCTGCGTAAAGTGACCGACCCTGAAGAAAAACGAAAAATCATCGGACGCGAATTTTATAATGTGTTCTGGGACGAGGTCAAGTCTCGTGCAATGGGTGACGCATTTTTTGCTCAGGGTACGATTTATCCCGATAGGATCGAGAGCGGCAAAGGCGCAACGCAGGGACAATCCAACACTTCTGTTATAAAAACACATCACAATATGGGTGAACTTCCGAGCGGCGTAAGCTTTCGCGGTGTTATAGAGCCGCTTCGTGATTTGTTTAAAGACGAGGTCAGAAAA
>JAFSTS010000294.1 GCA_017445685.1 Clostridia bacterium
ACCCTAAAATCACAAGCGGACGAAACCTCAGCGTATTTTGCTTCAACATCCAGCAGATACGCGGCAGAGAGATCACATCTCATAAGCAGTCTCTTGATTTGCTGCGACAGCTCGGTATAAGGACAGTGCCGTTTTACAACAGATTTTCAAGCTTTGACGATGTGCTTGGAGAAATTGAAAAAATCGGTCAGATGAGAGGCAATCTTCCCTTTGACATCGACGGAGCCGTCATCAAGACCGACGACTTCAGCCAGCGTGAGACGATTGGCAGTACAGCCAAATATCCGCGCTGGGCAATAGCTTTCAAATATCCGCCCGAAGAAAAGCAGACAAAGCTTGTTGACATCGAAATCAATGTCGGCAGAACAGGTGTGCTGACCCCTGTTGCCGTTTTAGAGCCTGTGCTTCTTGCCGGCTCGACTGTGTCAAGAGCAACGCTTCATAATGAGGACTTCATCAACGAAAAATCAATCTGCGTCGGAGACACTGTAACTGTCAGAAAAGCCGGCGACATTATCCCCGAAATCGTCTGTGTGAGCGAAAAAGGCACCGAAAATGAAGTTT
The DNA here is from genome assembly GCA_017445685.1 of Clostridia bacterium. Next base: position 565 of record JAFSTS010000294.1, read on the forward strand.
TCAAAATGCCGGCAAAATGTCCTTCGTGCGGCTCAGATGTGTACAGAGAGGACGGAGAAGCAGCCGTCAGGTGCAGCAACCCGAAATGTCCTGCTCAGGCGTTGAGAAATATTATCCATTTCTGTTCAAAGGACGCGATGGATATTGAGGGAATGGGGGAAAGCGTCTGTGAAATTTTTGTCGAAAAACAGCTTATCAAAAACACTGCCGACATCTATTCTATAAAAACGCAGGACATAGAAAGTCTTGACAGATTTGCCGAAAAGTCGGCTCAGAATATTGTCGATGCAATTGAAAAATCAAAGCAAAACGATCTTTCAAGGCTTATATATGCGCTCGGCATAAGGCACATCGGTCAGAAAGCCGCGAAGCTTCTTGCTGCACGGTTTGGCAACATCGACGATTTAATGAACGCTTCGGTTGACGACATTCTTTCCATCAACGGTTACGGCAAAGTCATGGCTGAAAGCGTTGTTGAATATTTTTCGCTTGACGGCACAAAGGAGCTTGTCGAAAGCCTGAGAGCTTTCGGAGTAAATATGGTTTCAAAGGAAACTGCCGTAGGCGACAAATTCGCTTCAATGACATTTGTTCTGACGGGCACTCTTCCGACTTATTCGAGAAAAGAAGCGTCCGATATCATTGAAAAGCTCGGCGGCAAGGTTTCTTCCTCCGTATCCAAAAAAACGACCTTTGTTCTTGCCGGGGAAGACCCCGGAAGCAAGCTGACGAAAGCTCAGAGTCTCGGCGTTTCGGTCATTGATGAAGAAGAGTTTAAAAAAATGGTCGATGAAATCTGAAAGTTTACTTTATATTCATTTTTATCCCGTTGACAAAACGGATAAAGAGATGTATAATCTAAATAACAAAATAAAAAATATGAGTATGGAGGAATTGTTATGAACGGATTTTTGAAATTTATCGGCGCGCTTACAGTTGTTGCCGGAATCGCAGCCGCGGTTTATTATGCGGTGACAAAGTTCCTGCTTGTAGAAGACGAAGACGATGATTTCGACGAGATCAACTGCTTCGATGAGGACGAAGTCGTAATCGACGAGACTGAAGATCAGCCGGAAGAAAAAGAAGAAGCTGAAGAAGACAAAGCTGAAGAATAATATCAAAAAGTTAAATGCTCCAACTTTCAAAAGCTTGGAGCATTTTTTGTTATTTTTCCTTTGGCTTTGCGATGAACGACACGGCAAGACCGCTGAGCATTGCCGCAGTTATCCCTGCCGCCCCGGACGAGAGCGGACCCGTTATTACTCCGAGCAAGCCGTCTTCTTTGATTGCCTTTTTAGTTCCCTGAGCAAGAACATTTCCAAATCCCGTCAGCGGCACATTTGCTCCGGCTCCTGCCCATTTTGACAACGGCTCATACAATCCGACTGCGCCGAGGACTACCCCCAAAACCACGAACAATACGAGTATTCGCGCAGGTGTGAGCCTTGTTGTGTCTATGAGAATCTGACCGACTACGCATATCAGTCCGCCGACCAAAAACGCTTTCAAAAACTCCATTGTGCTTTCCTTTCCGATTTATTTTATTTTCTTTATCAGCATTATCATTTCACCGACGGTTATCACGGCGGCGCTTATCAAAACTGCTTTTTCCAAAGCACTCACTGCCCTCAAAAGTTTCGAGAGATAAACCGTCTTTTTAAAAAATTTCAAAGCTTCTTTTACACTTTCGTTATTCATTTTTTTCCTCTCTGCAAAGCAAGACCGCATGGGATATGGACGGAATCGACTCGCCTTCATTTGAAGATATCGTTGACATCAGCGCTCCCGTCGCAGCAACAAGAACCTTTTTCAATTCACCGTTTTTCATTCTTGTGAGAATGTGTGAACTCAGCACGCTTGCGCAGCAGCCGCAGCCTGAGCCGCCTGCGTGAACATCCTGCTTTTCGCGGTCGAATAACAGTAGTCCGCAATCGTTGTGAACTTTCGAAATGTCAATAGAGTATTCCCTTTGCATGATTTCTCTGAGAAGTTTTGTGCCGACTTCGCCAAGGTCGCCCGTCAGTATCAGGTCGTAGTCGTCAGGAGATGAGGAGGTGTCCGACAAAAAATTTGCGATCGTGTCCGCCGCTGCAGGAGCCATTGCCGCACCCATATTATTTGCGTCGGTTATGCCGAGATCCATGATTTTTCCGGGCGTGACGCTCTTGATAAAAATCGGACTTTTGCAATCTCTTTTTAACACAAACGCTCCGCAGGCAGTTGCCGTCCTCTGAGCTGTCGGCGGCCGCTGAGAGCCGTATTCAAGCGGATAGCGAAACTGTTTTTCGGCAGAACAAAAATGCGACGATGTTTCCGAAACGGCAATATCAGCCGCACCGCAGTCAACAAAAACCGACGCAGCCGCAAGTGACAGCGTTATCGTTGAGCACGCGCCGTACAAGCCGAAAAACGGAATGGACAGATCCCTGATACCGAAGGACGAAGCAATGCACTGATTCAAAAGATCGCCTGCAAAAATCATGTCAACATCTTCTTTTGAAACCTTCGCTTTCTCAAGCGCAAGGCGCACAGTTTTGCTTTGAAGCTCGCTTTCGGCCTGTTCCCAGTTTTCTTTGCCGAACAGAGCGTCTTCGACGATCTCGTCAAATTCCTGTCCGAGAGGTCCTTCGCCCTCTATCTTTCCGACAATTGCCGCAGAAGACAGGATCCTCGGTCTGTTTTCAAGTTCAATTGTGTTTTTTCCTATTCTTTTAGCCATAAAAATTCCTCAATAAAGTTTAAAAATATAGACGATGATCCCGTAGACAAACGACGCGGCAGTACCGTAAACAATGACCGGGCCTGCCATTTTGAAAATGTTTGCCGCTGTGCCGAGAATGTGTCCTTCGGTTGTAAACTCCATTGCAGGAGAAACGACTGCAT
>JAFSTS010000295.1 GCA_017445685.1 Clostridia bacterium
AATCAATGTTGTCAAGAAAGAAGCTCCGAAGATGGCTGTTAAAGTTATCGAAGCTCAGAACATCGGAACTATCGTAAAGGGTACAGAAGCTGTTCTCAAAGTTCAGGTAACAAACGGCACGATCCAGAAGCTTAGAATCGTTAATGCTGACGGCGTAGTTGTATCTGCTGTTACAGTAACCGATCTCGGCGACGGACTTTACACGGTTGCCAAGACCTTCACAATCTACAGAGGTTATGAAGAAACCTATAAGGTACAGTACAGATATAACAACACTTGGTACGATTGCGAAGACGGCGAGTTCGTAGTTAACATCACAAAATAATCAATTAAACTAAAAGGGCGGCGGTGCTTCGGCACTGCCGCTTTTTGTGGTTTATACTCTTTGTCAATAGGGCTCTTTGTCAAGAGTTGTGGTGAAAAATTCTAAAAAACGGCGCCTGCATTTCTGCAAGCGCCGTTAGAATGTTTTATCAGGGAACAAGCTTATATGTCACGATCTTTTTGGGGGCAAGGTGAATAACAAATTTGCCGTCCTTGAAGTCAACATCGGAGATGTGATCTTCGTTAAGCTTCAGCTCCTCAACCTTGGAGACGGGGAGTATTGTCGAAACATCGCAGCTTATATCGTTGTTGCTGAGATTATAAAGTCTGACGATAGTTCCGTTGCCGTCTTCGGATTGCTTGACTGCTGAAACCATAACATTTTTGGTGTCGCTAAGCTTGATGAAGCTCGCCTCGGCAGGAAGAACGCCTTTGTTTACAACTCCCTTGACAGCGTTCATTGAGGTCTTGTAAGCATATGCTTTCTGGAAAAGCTGAGCTTCTGCCCAATCGCTGTCGTGCGGACAAATTGCGTATTCATATTCCATCTTGCCGAGTGAATGCTGACCTACGCACTTTTCAAGCTCCTGAGGGATCATCGGTGAAGCCGCAGTCATGTATGCTCTCTGAGTTCTCAAAAGCGTGATTTTAACTGTTCTAAGCTCGTCGTCCTGAACTTCATATTCTCTCAGACCTTTGCTGAAAAATGCAAGTCCTTCGTTTCCGTCGGACAGATCAAGGAAATTCTGCATCGGCTGGAACGGAGAAAATTTCTCCTGATTGTCGCCGTCAACTGTCCATTTAATAGTTCTCTTTGCAACATCCCATGCGCTTTCGGAAACAGCCCAATCGGTTTTAACGCCGGAGGGAAAGTTTACGCAAAGCTTATGGTCGCGGCTGTTGTTGATGAGCGTCGTTTTGACTTTAAGTATGTCGCTGTCTTTCTCGAGAGTGAGGAAATATGTGACAGGCATTTCTTTCATTTCAGTCAGGCGCTCTTTTTCGTCAAGAGTAGCCGCCGCAGGGATCATCATCGAAAGCTCGACTTTGAATGTTCCGCGCTGGAGATTTGATTCCATCATCGTGATCGTTGCGTTTGCGCCAAGAGAAGTGATGATAGTGTTTCTCGTCGGCTGACAGCTCAGATGTGCGCTTCCTGTTTCGCCTGAATCGGTGAAATAGTGCATATTCTCCATCTTTTTGCCGGTCTTTTTGTTAAGAAGCGTAAATGTGCCGTTGGGGTTGATAGTGACCTTGATCTTTTCGTTTTCAAGGATTCCGCCGTCACGGGCAATAAGTTTTCTGTTGTCGCCTATCTGCGGATCATATTCAAACTCAGGCTCTCTGAAACGAAGCGCATAGGAAGCGTAGCCAAATGCAGGCACGCTGACTCTGATGAGCATTCGTCTTCTTCTTGCCTTGAAGCTGATGGACTTGGTGTCCATTTCTCTCTCTACGCCGATTTTGATATCCTCGCATGAAAGCTCTGTTGCTTCAACAACATTTCCGTCCTGATCAACGATGTCGTAAAATTCATCCTCCATACTCTGACCGCCGATACCTGCAAAAGCTCCGTTGCCTGCTTTTTTCGGCGTGTCTATAACGACGCTTACTATCTCGTTTCTCTCAAAAGGCAGAGTGTTGAAAACCGTGACGAGGTGATCGTCTTTTTCAAATTTTGAAGCAGTGTCAATGTTTTTGTAAAGGCTCATTACGCTTCTGCTTGTAACTTCCTCCGCAACTGTCTGAGCGACGGAGAAGTTATAAAGCATATCGTCGTGGGCTCTGTCGACGGCAGCGCCACAGATAGAATCGTGAGCATGACATTTGAGCAGGTAGTCCCATGCTCTGTCGATATTTGTTCTCGGATATTCCTTGCCGTAGAACGAAGCGAAAGACGCCAGAGGCTCAGCGTGGTTGAAAAG
>JAFSTS010000296.1 GCA_017445685.1 Clostridia bacterium
ATCCGAATGGGTGTCGGTGAAAGAATTTCTACAGCCTGTGGTTGTAGAACAATGTATGTAAAAATGGGGTGAGTAAATGAGAAGTGGATTTTTTAATTCAATAGACGGTGACCGCAAATACGATGCAGATGATATTTCTAACTACTTTTTGAAATTAATCTCAAATGGTGTATTTGCGACACCTGCCAATTCAATGCAGATCCAAGCGGCAGGCGGTATGAAAGTCAAGGTTACTCCCGGTTGGGCTTTCATAAACTGCAAATGGCTGAGACTTGACAACGATTATTACATCACACTCGACAAGGCAGATGTCAAGTATAGCCGTGTTGACAGAATTGTACTTCGGCTCGATCCGTCTGATGATGCGAGAGAGATTACGATTCGTGTCAAAAAGGGCGACGCCAAAGAAAAAGCGTATCTGAAATCGCTTGAAAGAGTAAAAAACGGTGTCTGGGAGCTGTCACTCGGATATGTTTGGGTACACGCAAACGCAACGGAAATACGCCAATCCAATATAGTCGATGAAAGAGCAAACACCGATGTTTGTGGTTTTGTAACAGGGTTAATCGACCAGATCGACACTACAAACCTTTTTGCACAGTACGATGACGCTTTTAATGAGTTCATGGACAAGCTCCATGACGGAACGACAGGCGCTTCGGGCGGTAATAACGATCTGATACGCACTTTCACAAACTTCGGTCAAATGCTGCTCGGTTACACCTGTTATCCGATAAAGGAGTGGGATCATTTTCCTGGAAATCTCAACGGCTATGGTATTGCAACAGAGCAATGGGATGTCAATAACGGCGAGAAGCTGCTTGTCTGGTGGAATGGTCAGCTGCTTATGGAGGGCGTGGACTATATGATGTCAGCTGGGGGATATACAGATCCGTTTATGCACATTGTCACATTTGATAGAGATAAGTATGTCGGCGGCGCTTTAACTCTTCAATGCTGGTATCACCCGGACAATGTTCCGAAGGATCCTTTTGAAGAAGAGGAAGAAGCAAACGCAAAGAAGAAGGCAGCCGCTATCAGTGGTTCTGCTGCAACAGATGTGTCGGGCAAGAAAACAACAACAGTTTCGGGTTCATCTGCATCGACCGCATCAAACGCAGGCGTTACAACAATACACGGCAAAGCCGCGAAAGAGGAGGACTAACACATGGAGCTTAACAAGATCATTCGCAGGACAGGTGTTCCGCACTCTGCCGTTTACACGAAGTTTGTAGCCGATCTGACCGAAGCTACAAAGGATATCAACGGTATGACGAAGGAAGAAGTCAAAGAGACAAAAGACACAGACGGAACAGTCAAAGAAAAAGCGCATACTCGCTTTTATCTTGACGCAACGAAAACGAAATACATCAAGGTAGTCACCGACGCATCATGTGGTATGAGAGTGCAATTTACTTGTTCTTCAAATACCATCGATATCGACGGCGGCAGCAATAGTCAGGCATACGCCGCTTACAACATTGCTAAAACTGCATACGGCTTTATGTTCACAACTATTGCTCGTGTGAATACTGCGACAACCGCTCAAAGTGATGGAACATTTCAGAATTTCATTACGATATTCAAGGACGAGACGGGCAAAACGCTTCTTGGCTTTATCCATGTTGTTCAGCCGAATAACGACACAAGCTCAGTCGATTATCGTGATTGGGTGTACTACGCAACAAGCAATCACGATGTTTTTGAAATGCAAAGAGGCTGTACTCAGACCATAGGCAATGACGGTAATCAGACGGTGATGTACAACGCTTCGTCCTATGCAAAGCAGGTCACGGCGGAGCATTTATTCAAAAAGATAATGTCCGAGTCGGGCAGATTCGGTAAGATCAAGCTTGATAATCGTGAGTTCATCAGCGGCAGCCATTTTTGCCTTGAATGCAAGACGTA